>NZ_JBCNZM010000032.1:22356-30212 GCF_040227615.1 Bacteroides sp. RTP31139st1_H2_RTP31139_211217
CTGTTTTTAGAGGGCAGATAGCACCTTAATAATTCAAGTAATCAATGTCCATGTGGTAGCCCCACTGCGGGAAGTAGAGGTTACCTCCCTCCCACTCCACCTCGCCACGCTGGAAGTCGACGGTCTCGCTGCGGGGATACTGCTTTTCGGGCTGTAGCGGCATGCCGTAATCAGTGTTCACAATCATGCGCCAAGAGTCTATACCACCCAGGAAGAAATATTCTTCGTCGGCATTGCGGGCAAAGGCAGGAATGCCGAATGACTGGTCGACAGGCACCCAACCCACACCCTCGAAGTAGACTTCTGCCCAATCGTGCAGATTCCATGCACGGGGATGCATCATGAAGCCGCTCTGGAAATGTGCGGGAATACCACTGATGCGGCAAAGCGTAATGAACAGCAGGCTGACTTGGCCACAGTCTCCGTGACGGTTGTCCAACACATATTCCGGGATATTCTCAATGGTGGAATATTCGCGTGCAGAAGCCCACGGGAAGTTGTCATTCACCCAACGGAAGATACGTTTGGCTTTCAGGTAGGGGTTGGTTTCACCGGCTGTCAATTTGGCAGCAAGTTCGCGCAAGCGCGGGGAAAAGACGATATGCTTCTCACGCTCGGCAGTATATTCCTTATAAAGGGCGGTCGTCGTATCATAGGGCTGCACGTCTTCCGGCTTCAGATTATGCCATTCGCCGTTGGCGGTAAACTCAAAGGTTTCGGAGAATACGGTCGGTTCGCCTTCGACAGCACGTTTCTCCATGTACAATGTACTGTGACGGCACTCGGGCGACGAAAAGGTGTATTGCGGTTCGCTGGCCGAAATGAACTTGACATCCTGCTGCCGGGCCTGGTCCTGACGGGGATAGGGTAACCAGCAACGGATGATTTTCCCGGCAGGCACGGCATTGGTATCTACGGTCAACGTGTAGGTGACGCGCATGCGCTTCGGCGCAACAATGGCCTTGCCCTCTTTCTTCACAGCAGAAATGATTTCGGGCAGGTTCTCCATATTCACTTTCTCGCTGCCACTCGGCGAAGTGCCTTCCTTGGCTATCTTGATGTCATAGCAAGTGGAGTCCACACGAAACAGATTAGGTCCGGCATTGCGGAAATAGCGTTTCTCTCCATCCAGCATCATGCACTCCAAAGCTTTGGAGGCTTCCCACTGGCGCATCTGCTCATCGGTCACGTCGGGAATATACTTGCGGATATAGTCCTTCACCTGGGATTCCGTCATACAGAAATCCGTAAGCAGACGTTGGTACAGGTCGTCCTCCCAATTATAGGGCTTGCTCTCGGGCTTCGTGCTGCATGCAGAAGCCATCACAAACAGAGCGACGGTATACAATAGCTTTCTCATAACTTCACCACTCCAATACCCGGCAAATCGGGCAACGTTATCTTACCTTTCACAACCTCCATACCCTTGAAACGGTCGTTCGCAATCAGCAGACTACCGTCCAAGTCGGCAAAGTCCACTGCCGGAGAGAATTGGGAGGCAGCGGTAATGGCACAAGAGGTCTCGGTCATACATCCTACCATCACTTTCATGTCCAATGCACGTGCCAAAGTCACCATCTTCCAGGCTTCGCGCATGCCGGTACACTTCATCAGCTTGATGTTGATGCCCGTAAAGGCACCCTTCAAGCCTGCCACATCCTTCAGACGCTGAATGGACTCATCGGCAAATATGGGCAACGGGCTTTGCTGGGTGACCCATGCAATATCGTCCAGTTGTTCCTTGGGCATCGGTTGCTCTATCATGACAATTCCTTTTTCGTGCAGCCAATGTATCATATCGAGCGCATGATGTTTGTCCTTCCAACCCTGGTTGGCATCAATGGCAATCGGAAGGTCCGTCACCGAACGGATGGTCTCTATCATTTCCTTGTCGTTCTCCCGCCCCAGCTTCACTTTAAGGATATTGAACTGGTCGGCACACTCTTTCGTCTTTTCACGCACCACGTCGGCCGTATCAATACCGATGGTGAAAGTTGTAGAGGGAGTCTTTTCCTTGTCCAACCCCCATATCTTATACCAAGGGGCTTGCAACAGTTTGCCCACAAGGTCGTGCAAGGCGATGTCCACAGCAGTTTTAGCAGCGGAATCCCCTGCCGAGAGGCTGTCTATATAAGCCAGTATATCTTCCAGCTGAAAGGGGTCTGAGAATTGGCCGATAACATCCTGCACCTTCTTCAGAAAAGCCAGTACACTGTCCATCGTGCCTAGTTCGTGTTGCAGGTACGGGGGCATGGAGGCTTCACCATAACCGATAATGCCATCATATTCTATCTCGACTTGAACGTCGGGAGTGGTAGTACGCGAGTAGGTGGCCACTGTAAAGACATGGCGCAATTTCAGTTCATAGGGGAAAAAACGCAGTTTCATTTTGGGGGTTACACCTGCCCTACTGTTCACGTTGAACAAGGAAGGAGCGTCATTTCCTCCGGCAAATACATGATTGATTGCCATGCCTGAGCCGAGTGCGGCAAAAGCGGCGGTTTTCAGGAAATCTCTTCTGTTTGACATAATTGTGTGTGTATTAAATGTGCCAATATGCTAATGGGCTAATGTGCCAATGGGCTGCGCTATGTATATGCTACGTTATGTTTGCACCGTCACGCCGCAGGTCATTGGCATATTGGCACATTAGCACATTATTACATTGAATAAAATGGATTCGTTTCCGTTGTATTGAGCGACGCCTCCTTATTTATATAAGGTAACACGCGCGTAGCGAACAACAGTCTACCGAGGTTGTATTCATCGAACAGCTCGTCGTCGGGGCTGAAGCTATTGACGCGCACATCGCCTTGCGAATGGATGAAACGCTTATTACCGATATACATGCCGACATGTACCACACGTTCCTTGCGTTCCGGCGTCGCCTTGCGCCCGAAGAAAATCAAATCGCCCGGCTGGAGGTTACTGAAATCAGGAGCGATATCGATATGCTCGCCCACGTATGCCTGCTGGGAAGCATCCCGCGGAATGATGATGTCGTGCATGAAAAGAACGGTGCGCATGAAGCCGCTACAATCCACCCCTTTGGAGGAAGTGCCAGCCCAAAGATAAGGGATGCCCATCATGCTATGCGCCGTGGCTATAATGCTGGCGGCATCCTGCTTCAAGGTGGCACGCCATTTCTTCTCAGGCATGGAGATGGATTTGGAGATATATCCCTGACGGCCGTCGGGATAAGCCACCTTATAAAAGGCACCTTTTGTCCCCTCCCACTTCAGGCGGTTTCCTGCAGCAACATCAGAGACGGTCTGCGATGCCTGGCTGGGCTGTGAGTAGACAAAGCCATAATGCGAAGTCACCACTATTTTCTCTGCATTGTTCCAAGCGGTCAGCTCTTCCCGCGTGACGGGATGTATGCCTACTCGGTGTACCCATGCAATGTAGTTGTCCGGTGTCTGGATACGGTACCAGCCGTCGCGCTGCAACACCCGCACCGGCATACCCATCAAGCCTTGCGTCATCATTTCTGAAGAGAAATCCGGGGCTACCCGAAGATTGCACACAGACACATTGACAATGCCATACGTCTTGCCTTCAAGTCCGGCCTCATCCGGAAGCACTTGCAGACAATCCATCACCGCATATCCTTTCTTTGCCAAACCATCCAGCAAAGCCGTCTTTGCCTCTGCCGAAGTGGTGACACCACGCAACATCACATTCTTTCCGGAGAAAGAGTAATCCACATCGAACAAAGCCACGCGCTTGTCCGGTGCAAACTTTTGTTTCAAACTGTCAGCGAGTTGCGCCACTTCTGCAGGTATTGTACGGTCACCCACTTCCGAAGCGACAGCAAAAAGCGGGATTAACAGAAATAAAGAAAAAAGAGAGGATAACTTTTTCATTGGCCAAAAGGATTTGGGGGTTATTACTAATAGCAAAGCTACGAATTTATTCCGAAATAGATACATGTTTTTAAGATAATTAAGGGTAAAGAATGAAGAATGAAGGATTCATCCGTACTGCATCCGCACACTGCACAACAAATTCTTCATCCTTCATTCTTCATTCTTCATTAATATTCCGTATCTTTGTACCCTATAAAGCAGTTGGTCGGTCTGTCGCTTGCGCCTCGTGCGTATGAGGAAAGTCCGGGCAACACAGAGCGTCCCACTTCCTAACAGAAAGCTGTCCGTGAGGGTAGAGTAACGTAGAAGAAAATAACCGCCGTCGCCCTTGGGCTACGGTAAGGGTGAGAAGGTGGGGTAAGAGCCTACCAGTCTTGTGGCGACACAAGGGCTGTGCGTCTTGGGAGTTGTAAGGTCATGTAAACCGACGTTATGAGAGTTGCTCGCTCCATGTCGGAGGGTAGACCGCTAAAGCTTGTATGGTGACATGCGGCTCAGATAAATGACAGACACTTCTTTAATGGAGAATGGATAATGAAGAATGGATAATTCCTAATTAGGCTTTTTCAGAAACAGAAGAACAGAACCCGGCTTACAGACTGACTGCTTTTTTATTGACAATGGATAATCGAGATAATAGCATGAACAAGCGTATTGCTGCCCTTTGGAAATTCCTCACCTACGACATCTGGCGTATTACGGAAGATGAAGTCACGCGAACGACCTTTTCCGTATACAATATCATCAAGACGATTTATCTTTGCATCAACCGCTTCACCAAAGACCGGATAGTAAACAAAGCCTCGGCGCTGACTTACAGTACGCTGCTTGCCATCGTGCCTATTCTTGCCATTTTGTTTGCCATAGCCCGCGGTTTCGGATTCGATAATCTGATGGAAAGCCAGATTGTCAACGGTTTCGGCGGTCCTACGGAAACCACGGAAGTCATCCTGCAATTCGTGAATTCGTATTTGTCTCAAACCAAGAGTGGAATATTCATCGGAGTGGGTCTGATTATGTTGCTGTGGACAGTCCTGAATCTAATCAACAATATGGAAATCACCTTCAACCGCATCTGGCAGGTGAAAAAGGCGCGCAGCATGTACCGCAAAATAACGGATTACTTCTCTATGCTTCTGCTGATGCCCATTCTGCTGGTGGTGTCCGGTGGTCTTTCCATCTTCATGAGTACGATGGTGAAGAACCTCGAAGACTTTACCCTGCTGGCTCCCGTCGGCAAGTTTATGGTGCGCCTCATCCCCTTCGTGCTGACCTGGTTCATGTTTACAGCACTGTACGTCTTTATGCCGAATACAAAGGTCAAGCTGAAACACGCACTCATATCCGGTATTCTGGCAGGTACGGCACACCAGGCATTCCAATTCCTTTACATCAGCAGCCAGTTGTGGGTTTCCCGTTACAATGCCATCTATGGTAGTTTTGCCGCCCTTCCGATGTTTCTGCTATGGTTGCAGGTATCCTGGACCATCTGCCTATTCGGTGCCGAACTGACCTACGCCGGACAGAATATCCGGAACTTCAGCTTCGACAAGGATGCGCGCAATATCAGCCGGCGCTACCGCGATTTTATCTCCATCCTGATAATGTCTCTCATAGCCAAGCGCTTTGAACAAGACGCCCAGCCCTATACAGCCGAAGAGATATCCGAAGAGTGCCAGATTCCCATCCGGCTGACACACGAAACCCTTTATGAATTGCAGGAAATCAACCTCCTACATGAAGTGGTGACCGATGAAAAGAGTGAAGACATCGCTTACCAGCCTTCCATGGATATCAACAAAATGAATGTGGCCCTCCTACTGGACAAACTGGACACGCACGGCTCAGAAGATTTCAAAATTGATAAAGAAAATGAATTCAACAACCAATGGGGAGCATTGCTGAAGGCACGGGAGGAATACTACAAGAATGCAAGCAAGGTGCTGCTGAAGGATTTGTAAGCACGCGGAAGTCTTTCCGGAAACTCCGTATCTGCTTTCTTTTTGATTATTTTTTAGACGCGGATGACGCGGATTGGAATATTAAAAAAATCCGCGTCATCTGCGTCATCTGTGTCTAAAAAGTAAATCACCGATATTTCTCAGGCTCCACGGCACGAGTCATATCATAGGCACGGTCACTCTGACGGGATGCCACTAATTGCAGGAAATCGTCCATAGTGCCGTTACCTTATTTATATTGTATCATGCGGCTGATGTACTTACCAATGATATCGAACTCCAGATTCACCACACTGCCCACTTTGAAAGCATGGAAATTGGTATGCTCAAAGGTGTAAGGAATAATGGCCACCTGGAAAGTATCGTCGGTGGGATTGCACACGGTCAGGCTGACACCATTGACCGTTACCGAGCCTTTGTCTACCGTGATGTAGCCGCGCTTTGCCATCTCCTTGTCAAAAGCATACCGGAAAGTAAAGTAATAGCTTCCTTCCGCATCCTTTATATCGATGCAAGTGGCAGTCTGGTCCACATGTCCTTGAACGATATGGCCATCCAGCCGGCCGTTCATCATCATACTACGCTCCACATTCACTTCATCTCCCACCTGCAACAAGCCAAGATTGGAACGGTCCAGCGTTTCCTTCATGGCCGTCACGGTATAGGTATCATCTGTCAGACTGACTACCGTCAGGCAAACACCATTGTGAGACACACTCTGGTCTATTTTTAATTCACTGACGAATGAACACTTGAAAGTAAAATGTACATTCTCCTGGTCTTTGACCATCGCCACCAATGTGGCACATTCTTCTACTATTCCGGAAAACATGGTTCTATATACTTTTAGGTTATACGCGATTTATTATTAATATGCGCAAAGATACAAAAAGCCCTTCGTATAGGTACAAAAAAAGGAAGCTTTTCACAAAGCCTCCTTTTTCAGTTTTCAATAGGTATTAGTTTTTTTTTAAGGTAAAAAGATTGTTTTCAGGATAACGATGCAAATATAGGCGCTTTTCGTGATACTAACCAAATTAAAAAACATGTCTTATAACATCTTTTTGAAAAATCATTTAAGTTTATTATCATTTCAAAGCATTTTTCTACACCTGCAATCGTTTTCAATGGACAAATATAAGGCTATTTTCCATGAAACACTGAAATTATCCTAAAATTTTGTTTATTTCTTATCATTTAAGTAGTGTTCGTCTGTCCGCCCACTATGTTTTAACACTTTTGCGTCGATAAAGAACACTATTTCTTCGGCAATATTCGTGATGTGGTCGCCGGAACGCTCCAATTTGCGGAACACGCTCACCAGATTCAGACAAGAGAGTGCACTCTCCGGATGCCGGCTGATGTAGTCGGCAAGAATGGCAGTGGCCTCCGCATTGATTTCGTCCAGCATATTGTCCTTTGCAAACACAGCGGTAGCCAATTCTTGGCTCTCCTCCTGAAGTGCCTGCTTGGCAAGCTCGAGCATGGAGAGCACCTGGGCTATCATCTCTTCGAGACGGAGTTGCTTGACCAGCTCAGTATCCAATGCCGGTTCATGGCAGTTGAGGGCAAAGCGGGCGATGCCTTCTGCAAAGTCGCCCAGACGCTCCAGATTCGTATTGATTTTGAGCATGGCAAGCACAAAGCGCAGGTCGATGGCAACGGGGTTGTAAAGGGCAATGATATCCTCCACGTCGCTGTCTATTTTCAGTTCGAAAGCATTGACGCGACGTTCGCGCACCAATACCTGCTGGGCCAGTTCCCGGTCCAGCGTAAGCACGGCATCACCTGCACGGTCGAGCTGATTATATACCAGGGTCCACATTTCGTCTATTTCCTTTTTCAGCAAGACGAGTTCAGATTCGATAAACTTCACCATAATGTTTCTATTTTAAAATTACTTTTGTACAACTTATTTTTGCTTGTATGGAACAATCCGCTACCCGAAACGTCCCGTGATGTAGTTCTGCGTCTCCACCTTATCGGGATTCGTAAATATCTTCCGGGTATCTCCAAACTCCACCAT
>NZ_JBCNZM010000032.1:30222-39811 GCF_040227615.1 Bacteroides sp. RTP31139st1_H2_RTP31139_211217
ATATAGAAGAAAGCCGTATTATCACTGACACGCGCTGCCTGCTGCATGTTGTGGGTGACGATGACGATAGTGTACTGCTTCTTCAACTCGTGGATAAGCTCTTCCACCTTGGCGGTGGAGATGGGGTCGAGGGCGGATGCCGGCTCGTCCATCAGCAGGACCGAAGGAGACACCGCCATGGCACGGGCTATGCAGAGGCGTTGCTGCTGACCGCCGGAGAGGGCGTAGGCGGAGACTTTCAGCTTGTCCTTCACCTCGTCCCAAAGGGCGGCGCCTTTCAGGGTTTCTTCCACCCGCTGACGGATGAAGGCGTTATCGGTGATGCCATTCACACGAAGTCCGTAGGCAACGTTCTCGAAGATGCTTTTTGGGAAAGGATTGGGCCGCTGGAACACCATGCCCACGTTCTTGCGGAGTTCGTCCACTTGCACTCCTTTTCCATAGATGTCTTGTCCGTCAATGCGTATCTCGCCGGTCAGACGGGTGTCGGGAATCAAATCGTTCATGCGGTTCAGCAGGCGCAGGAAGGTAGACTTTCCACAGCCCGAGGGACCGATGAAGGCTATCACAGACTTCTCCTCAATTTCCATGCTGATGCCTTTCAGGGCATGGAAATCGCCATACCAGAAGTTCACGTCACGGGTTTCTATCTTGTTCTTCATACCTATTGTATATGTTTTCAATTCGTCTTAATCTTCTTCTCAAAGTATTTCCGCAGGGCGTTCGCCAGCAAGTTCACCAGGAGGATAATGAGTATCAGCACCAGTGCCGTGCCGTAGGCGATGGGAAGCTGCGCTTCCATATCGGTGCCGCTAGTAGAGATGACGTAGAGGTGATAAGGAAGCGCCATGCACTGGTCGAAGATGCTTGCAGGCAACTGTGGCAGGAAGTAGGCGGCACAGGTGAAAAGGATGGGTGCCGTCTCGCCCGAAACACGCCCCAACGCCAGAATCAGTCCGGTGATGATATTGGGCATCCCCATCGGCAGAATGACATGCCAAATGGTCTGAAGCTTGGTAGCTCCCAACGCGCGGCTTCCCTCGCGCATGCTGTCGGGGATGGCTTTCAGCGCTTCTTCCGTGGTGCGGATAACCAAAGGCAGACTTAGCAGACCCAGCGTCAACGAACCTGCCAGGATGCTGTCTCCAAAATCCATATAGTTGACGAACAGCGCCATGCCAAACAGACCGAACACGATGGAAGGGATGCCGCTCAGATTATTCGTCATCATCCGTATGAAGCGTACCACCCAGCCTTTCGGCACATACTCATTCATATAAATGCCACTCATCACTCCCACCGGAAAAGCAAACAAGGCACTGCCCGCCATCAAGCAGAACGTACCTACAATGGCAGGAAGGATTCCGCCGGCAGTCATACCGTTGGCAGGAGCCGTTGTGAGGAACTCCCAATCGATGACTCCTATACCTTTATATATAATGAAACCGAGGATAGCAAAAAGAATCCCCACCACACTCAAGCTCAACAGACGGAACAAGCCAAATGCCACGTTTTGCGAAAGATGCTTTCTATTGACCATATCTACCTTCTTTTATTTTCGTCTTGGCGAAACTGCTTCCACCGTGAAATTTATCAATAAACTGATGAAGAACAGCACGACACCCAGCAAGAACAATGCTTCGTAATGAGGTCCGCCGGCAGGCGCTTCACCTAGTTCGGCGGCAATCGTTGCCGGAATGGTGCGCAGCGGTTCCAGGATGGTATGGGGAATGACGGCGGCGTTGCCCGTCACCATCAGCACAGCCATCGTCTCGCCCACCGCACGGCCGATGCCCAACACCACTCCGGAGGTGATGCCCGAAATGGAGTAAGGAATCACTACCTTATATATAGTCTGCCATTGCGACGCTCCCAGTGCCAGACTGGCTTCACGCATAGCACGAGGGCAGTTTCTCATCGCATCTTCCGTCACCGTAATGATGGTGGGCAGCGCCATAATGGCAAGCACAATACTGCCCGCCAGCCCGCTCTCACCGACCGGCAAGTCGAAGACCTGCTGCAAAAAAGGTACAATGACAATCAAACCGAAAAAGCCGTAAACCACCGACGGTATGCCACTCAGCAACTCAATGATAGGTTTCAGCAGATTCCTTACCCGGGAATTGGCTACCTCCGACATATAGATTGCCACCGACAGACCAAACGGCAGTGCAAAAAGGATGGCAAACAGACTGACCCACAACGTCCCCGTAATGAGCGGCAAAAAGCCGAACTGCGCAGCAGGTGTTGCCGTGGGAAACCATTCAGCACCGGCAAAGACGTCCTTCACCGAGATGGTGTTGTCTTTCAGCAGATGCACCGAGTCCGGACGAACGACGAACTGCTGCGGTACGAAGGCTATAATGCCAGGCGTACGCTCCACCAGCTCCGTAATGCAAGCACCTGCATTTTCATAGGAAGCGCCCAACTGCTCTTCCGTATAATACTGTGTGATGTCCTCCAAACGGAAAAGGCGGATAGGAAGGTCCTCCCCCCCCACTTCGTCCCAGTTTGTCAGCTCTTCATCAAAGACATCCTTTATCTGTGCCGGAGTCAGTTCGCTCACCCGGTTCTCCTTATTCAAGGCCAATACATACCCTTCTTCTATCACCTTGCTGCTGAACAAGCCCAGCGCTTCGGAAAAGAGGAACACGACGATAAGTACGATGGTAAGACTCGTCACAAAGCCGCTACAAGCCAGTATACCTTCTACAATCTTCTCAAAAATCTTTTTCATGTTGCCTATTGATTTCTGTATGCAAAGGAACGGGCCGGATGTTAAGGCAGTGTGACTAACGTTTGAAAGAAATGTTTCAAAGGTGTTACAAAACTATTACAACGACTCAAAGCACATTCCATGTAACACATTTGTAATATCCATTACCTTAATTTGCATCATGTGTTTACCCTATTTGCACCATGTGTTTTATGAAGACAAGAAAATTACTCCTACTCCTCGCCCTGGCAGCTGCCACCACTGGCATGCAGGCGCAACGCATCAAAGGCAGCGACACCGTGCTCCCCATAGCGCAGCAGACCGCCGAACGCTTTATGACCCTAAACCCCTCTGCCCGTGTCACCGTGACCGGCGGCGGAACCGGTGTCGGTATTTCAGCCCTGCTGGACCAGACCACGGACATCGCCATGGCTTCCCGCGCCATCAAGTTCAGCGAAAAGATGAAGGCCAAAGCCGCCGGAGAAGACTTGGCAGAAGTTCCCATCGCCTACGATGCCCTTGCCGTAGTGGTCCACCCCTCCAACCCAGTGAAACAACTGACCCGCCAACAACTGGAAGATATCTTCCGGGGCAAAGTCACCAACTGGCAGCAAGTGGGCGGAGACGACCGCAAAATCGTAGTCTACTCCCGCGAGACTTCCTCCGGTACCTACGAGTTCTTCAAGGAAAGCGTACTGAAAAACAAGAACTACATGAGCAGCAGTCTCTCCATGCCTGCCACGGGAGCCATTATCCAATCCGTCAGCCAAACTCGCGGAGCCATCGGATATGTGGGTCTAGCCTATGTATCACCGCGTATCAAGACACTCGCCGTTTCATACGACGGGCAGCATTATGCCGCTCCCACGCTGGAGAATGCCATCAATAAGACTTATCCGATAGTACGCCCGCTATACTATTATTATAACCGAAAAAACGCCTCGGTCGTAGCCCCTCTGCTCGATTTCATCTTGTCTGCCGCAGGACAGAAAATCATCAAAGAGAGCGGATATATCCCGGTACATAAAGAATAAATCTTCATTCTTCATTCTTCATTCTTCATTTTTTTACCCTATCTTTGTCCCCACGATACGAAAATAGTAACATTATGGCAGAAATAAAGAGCGAAGAAACAAGCGAAAAAAAGAGCTTGAACTTCATTGAGCAAATAGTAGAAAACGATTTGAAAGAGGGTAAAAACGGGGGAAAAGTACAGACACGCTTCCCGCCCGAACCAAACGGTTACCTCCACATCGGACACGCCAAGGCCATCTGCCTTGATTTCGGTATTGCCGCCGCACACGGCGGTGTCTGCAACCTGCGTTTCGATGACACCAATCCCACCAAAGAAGATGTGGAATATGTAGAAGCCATCAAGGAAGACATCCAGTGGCTGGGCTACAAATGGGGTAACGAATATTACGCTTCCGACTATTTCCAGCAATTGTGGGACTTCGCTATCCGCCTCATCAAAGAGGGCAAGGCATACATCGACGAACAGACTTCCGAGCAGATTGCCGCCCAGAAAGGAACTCCCACCCAGCCCGGTGTGGAAAGTCCCTACCGCAACCGTCCTATCGAAGAAACACTGGATTTGTTCCAGAAGATGAACAGCGGCGAGATTGAGGAAGGTGCCATGGTGCTCCGTGCCAAGATAGACATGGCAAGCCCCAACATGCACTTCCGCGACCCTATCATCTACCGTGTAGTGAAGCATCCGCACCATCGCACGGGCACCACTTGGAAGGCTTATCCGATGTACGACTTCGCCCACGGGCAAAGCGACTTCTTCGAAGGCGTGACACACTCGCTCTGCACACTGGAGTTTGTGCCCCACCGTCCACTCTACGATCTCTTCGTGGACTGGGTGAAGGAAGGCAAAGACCTCGACGATAACCGCCCCCATCAGTATGAGTTCAACAAACTGAACCTCAGCTATACGCTGATGAGCAAGCGCAACCTGCTGACTCTGGTCAAGGAAGGTCTGGTAAACGGTTGGGACGACCCCCGCATGCCGACCATCTGCGGTTTCCGCCGTAGGGGATACTCTCCGGAGTCCATTCATAAGTTCATCGACAAAATAGGATATACAACCTACGATGCGCTCAATGAATTCGCCCTGCTGGAAAGCGCCGTGCGCGAGGACTTGAACGACCGCGCCACCCGCGTATCTGCCGTACTGAATCCGGTGAAGCTTATCATCACCAACTATCCCGAAGGGCAAGTGGAAGAGATGGAAGCCGTCAACAACCCCGAACATCCCGAAGAAGGCAACCACGTCATCGAATTCAGCCGCGAACTTTGGATGGAGCGCGACGACTTCATGGAAGATGCTCCGAAGAAATATTTCCGCATGACACCGGGACAAGAGGTACGTCTGAAGAACGCGTACATCGTGAAGTGTACCGGCTGCAAGAAGAACGATGCCGGTGAAATCACCGAAGTATATTGCGAATACGACCCCGATACCAAGAGCGGTCTGCCCGGAGCCAACCGTAAGGTGAAAGGCACCATCCACTGGGTAAGTTGTGCCCACTGCCTCGAAGCAGAAGTACGTCTCTACGACCGTCTGTGGAAAGTGGAGAACCCGCGCGACGAGCTTGCCGCCATCCGCGAAGCGAAGAACTGCGACGCACTGACAGCCATGAAAGAGATGATCAACCCCGACTCCCTGAATGTGCTGCCCTGCTGCTACATCGAGAAGTACGCTGCCGGCATGCAGCCCCTCTCCTACCTGCAGTTCCAACGTATCGGTTATTTTAATGTTGACAAAGATTCTACGCCAGAAAAAATGGTATTCAACCGTACTGTAGGTCTGAAAGACGTTTGGGGTAAAATCAATAAATAAGAATATGAGTAAAAAAAACCTGCTGTCCGGAAGAGACAAAGAACTGCAAGAAATGGCAGAACAATATGAAGCTGCCAAAGCAGAGAACAGAACCATCTATCTAGACGCAGACGACTTAGCCGACCTCGCAGACTGGTATGCCGTGCATCATAAATATGCCATGGCTACCGAGGTCGTAGAGTATGGCTTGGGAATACATCCGGATAATACGGCTCTGCTGGTGGAACAGGCATACTTGTTCCTCGACACCCAGCATAAAGAGCAAGCCAAAGATATATTGGAACGGATTGCCGAAGAATCTTCCGAAGTGAAAGTGCTGAAAGCCAACCTACTGTTGGGCGAAGGCAAAGAAGAAGAAGCGGAAGCGATACTCGACAGCATAGACGATAAGGACGACCTGGCCAATATCGTTGATGTATCCTATATGTACATCGACATGGGATTCCCGGAAAAAGCATTGACATGGCTGACGCGCGGACTCGAAAAATATGCCGAAGAAGAAGCCTACCTTGCCGTCACCGGCGATTGTTACTATGCCCAGGGACTGTTTGAAAAAGCCACCTTCTTCTTCAATAAGCTGATTGACAAGAATCCGTATTCGGCTCCTTACTGGTTTGGACTGGCCCGTTGCTACTTTGACCAGCAGATGTTCGACAAAGCAATCGAAGCATGCGACTATGCCACGGTGGCCGATGACGAGTTTGCCGATGCCTACCTGATGAAAGGACATTCCTTCTTCCAATTGGGAAATGAGGAAAGTGCCATGGAGAACTACCTGCAGGCCGAAAAATTCCATCTTGTCTCCCACGGTTTCATCAACACCTTCATCGGTCTGAACAAAGCCTCCAAAGGAGAATGGAAAGAAGGATACGACTATCTGGAAAAAGCCATAACGGCCGAAGACAGCCATGACTTCGCCTTGCCTTCTCTTTATGCCAATGCAGCCCTATGCCTGCACAAGATGGGAAAGAAACGCAAAGCACACCAGTATTGTAAAAAAGCATACGACCTGGCACCCGAAGAGATAGACCCGTATCTGATTGAGGGGCGCATCTACATGGAAGAAGGTGAGTATGAGAAAGGTGTGAAGAGATGGGCCAAAGCCTTAGAGTATGCCCCCTATGCGGATACCTGGCACGAAATAGGCATGTGTAGCATGGAAATAGGACAACTGAGCTATGCCAAGCTGGCCTTTGAACATGTCAAAGAGATGGAGCCGGACTTTGAAGGTATCAACGAAAGGCTGACCTCTCTGTATATGCTGCTCAAAGACAAAGAGAACTTCATGAAGTACAACCAGCTGTGCGAACATCCGTTCAGGCTGGAAGAGCTGGACAAATTGCAACAGATACTACAAGAAGATAATCAGGAAGAGCTGGCTCTAGTGATGAAGAATATTTTCAATGCATTACAATAACAGTAATTATATACCACTAATCTAGCAAATGGAATCAGTAGCCTTTATCCAATGGTGTCTCGACCACCTCAATTACTGGACCATCACTTTATTGATGGCCATTGAAAGTTCGTTTATTCCCTTCCCCTCGGAAGTTGTAGTCCCTCCTGCCGCTTGGAAAGCCGCCAACAATGACAACATGAATATATATCTGGTGGTATTGTTTGCAACCATAGGGGCAAATATCGGAGCATTGATAAACTACTATCTGGCAAAATGGCTGGGACGCCCCATCATTTACAAGTTTGCCAACAGCCGTTTCGGGCACATGTGCCTCATCGACGAAGCCAAAGTGCAGCATGCGGAGGAATACTTCGATAAGCATGGAGCCGTATCAACCTTTGTCGGCCGCCTGATACCTGCTGTTCGCCAGTTGATATCCATCCCTGCCGGTCTGGCACGCATGAAGCTGGGAACTTTCTTGCTGTACACCACCTTGGGTGCAGGCCTTTGGAATTCCATCCTGGCTTTTATCGGCTATTACTTGTCCACAGTACCCGGCATTGAGAACGAGGAACAGCTGCTTGCCAAAGTAACGGAATACAGCCATGAGATAGGTTATGTATTTATCGGCATCGGCGTACTCATCGTGGCATTCTTCATCTATAAAGGCATGAAGAAGAAATAAAAAAGAAAACGGTATGATAATAAAAAAGCGGTGGACAGCATGATAAATTCTGTCCACCGCTTTTTATTGCTTATCCCAAATCCAAACTTTCTACTTTACAGCTGCAATAGCTTTATCATAGTCAGGTTCTTGCGTAATTTCAGGTACCAATTCCGTATAGGCAATCTTTCCATCCTTACCGATAACCACTACCGAACGTGCCAGCAAACCGGCAAGCGGTCCGTCGGCCATGCGTACCCCGTAGTTTTCATCAAAATCGGAGAAACGGAAATCAGACAAAGGAATCACATTCTCAATACCCTCCGTTGTACAGAAACGTGCATGTGCAAAAGGTAAATCCTTGGAGATTGCCAACACTACCGTATCGGGCAGGCCGGCAGCCAGTTTGTTGAACTTACGTACAGAAGTAGCGCACACACCAGTGTCAAGGCTGGGGAAAATATTCAAAATAACATTCTTCCCGTTCAGTTCCTTCAAAGAGAATGAAGACAAATCTGTTTTTACCAATTCGAAATCGGGGGCAACAGAGCCCACCTTTATAAATTCACCGATAACCTTTACCGGTTGTCCTTTAAATTTTGTTGTAGCCATAGTTTTATCAAATTATATGTATACATAACAAATTACATACAGAAAAAGTTCACCCGAAACTTTTTTCCAGATAAACTGTTATTCTACGGACGAATTAATGATAATCACTTAAAAAATTAAATTCACATGAAAACTATTTTTGACGAACTTCAGCAGGAAGTAAAGAATTGGTGGATTTCACTCATTCTTGGTATTCTTTATGTAATAGTGGCTATAAGCCTGATGTTCTCCCCTCTCAGCGGGTATGCGGTATTGAGCATTCTGTTCAGCGTCTCCATGTTGTTCAGCGGTCTGCTGGAAATATCCTTTGCAGTAAGTAACCGTAGAAGGGTATCCAGTTGGGGATGGTATCTGGCTGGAGGCATCATCGACATGATTCTGGGATTCTACCTGATAGCCTACCCGATGCTCAGCATGGAAGTCATTCCATTCATCATCGCCTTCTGGCTGATGTTCCGCGGCTTCTCATCCGTAGGCTATGCCATGGACCTCAAAAGATACGGAACAAGAGACTGGGGATGGTATGTTGCTTTCGGTATTCTTGCCGTCATCTGCTCGCTCATCATCTTGTGGCAACCGGCAGTAGGTGCCCTTTACGCCGTGTACATGATTTCGTTTGCATTCCTGATTATAGGCTTCTTCCGTATCATGCTGTCATTCGAGCTGAAAAACCTGCACAAGCGCGGGAAAGAGTGGAAGGAAAAGAAAGAAGTATCAGCCGAATAAGTAGCCCACACGAAGCGTGTCAAAAGGAATCCCACCTTTGACACCTTCGTTTAGCCGAATTGCTCAATAACGTCTCAGAAAACGGAACATCGTAGTCCGTGACACTCCCATCTGTCGGGCAAGCTCGGCACACGACTCTCCTCTTTGGTGCTCCCTCACAAGTTTCCTCTTGTTCGCATAGAGTATCTTCATTTTGGGTGTGTCCCCTTTCTTCCTGCCCAGATGTTTTCCTTCTTTCCTCCGTCGTTCCAAGGCTTCTTTGGTGCGCATGGAAATCAGATTACGCTCTATCTCGGCCATCAGTCCAAAAGCAAATCCCAGCACTTTGCTATTGATGTCATTCTGGAACACATACCCCTCTTTGGTACTGTACAGCACCACTCCCCTTTTGATGCAGGAGTTAAGAATGGTCATTATCTCCAGCAGTGTCCGGCTAAGCCGCGAAATCTCCGTTATAATCAAGGAGTCTCCCGGTTTCATCCGGTCCAACAAGCCCGCCAGTTTACGCTCTTTGCTACTCACTTTTCCGCTGACCGTCTCCATGTACGTAAGCATTCGAACAAATGCACCTTTTACACTTTGAGGTTTGGTTGTAGCTTTGCGGCAGTGAATACAATCAAACCT
>NZ_JBCNZM010000033.1:0-39361 GCF_040227615.1 Bacteroides sp. RTP31139st1_H2_RTP31139_211217
CTGGGTAAAGAGGAAAGGACGGCTCTCTACAATTTTCTTTATTTGTGCAGCACTGTCAAAAGTCGTAGCAAGATAGGTTACATCAGGATAGACTTCCATCCATTTGTTCAGCTCCGGCATTTCACGGATACAAGGGCCACAGCCGGTATACCAGAAGTTCAAGACCATAGGACGGCCCACTACATCGGCATTACTCCACTCCTGTCCTTCTGTGTCTTTCACTTTGAATTCCGGAAAAGCCTTTCCTATCCATTCTTCCTTCTTCAAAGTCTGTACGGCACCGCCTATCGGCAACTTCTTCCCCGTTCCTCCACGGTAACTCATCAAGAAAGCTTCCGCACCAGGCACCTCGTCGGCAGGAGTAGCATATTCTCTCACCTCCTCAGACAGCACAATGCCCTTGCGCAAGCGGAGTTCCGTAACCTCGTGTCCCGCGCCGTCCTCATGTATTATGAAAGCCGCCACGTTGTCCGAACCCACACCAGGCGGCATGCCTTCGAAGAAAAGCCCGTCCGCCAAATAATATTTCTTACCGGCTGTCTGGGCAGAGCAAAGCCCTGCCCCCACAGCTACCAGAATCAGAAACAAAGAGAGAATTTTCCTTATCATAGTTGTTAGAGACTATTCACTTTTCAGTGTAATTGTAAGCTTGGGTTGCGCCTTCACTTTGCCGGTAGCCATGCCTATATACGAAGCAACCAATACAGCATCCTTAGAAGGTACAGAAAGGACAAAATTGCCATTGACATCGGTAACGCTTCCCGTAGTGGTACCTTCTATCAGAACAGCCGCACCGATAATAGGCTCACCCTGCTCATCCACCACTTTACCTTCCACTTTCATATTACCTTGAACGGAAGTCTTTTCTACAGCTTTAGTTTTTTTAGTAGTAATGTAAATCTCACCTTTTCCACCTGCCTCTTTCTTCACCTCAATACCCTCAATATTCTCGGCAGGTATTAAATCATCGATAGTTTTAGTACTCAAATCAACTTTTTCTCCATCAATATAGATAGTCTTTATTAAATCAAGACTACCGTTATGCTGTACTTTAGCGTTCTCTGTCACCTCATTATCCCGACGGATAACTATACCTGGAGTTCCTTGTTTCAGGGTTATCAAAAGAACACCATTCTTTCCCTTTTCTCCATATAATTCCGTGGCAGATTTATCTTTCAAAACCGTTACACGTTCTATCTTATCAGGATTCAATGCACTCATGACAGATGGCGTCACCTCTTTTCCATCCACAATATACAATGGTTCTTTCCCATTACCTGCATATCCTTCAACTGTAATACCATTGGCAGAAGACGTTTTTTCAAGTTTGTCGTTATCCAGCCTGAACATCACCGGAGCCGTATATTTCACTGCCACCGGCTGCCCCTTCTGTCTCCCTGGTTTCCACTTCGGCATACTACTTATCAAACGCAACGCTTCAGCATTCATATCCTTATCTACAGAACGGAGAAGCTTCGGCTCCTTGATACTACCATCTTTATCCACCACAAATTGGACAGTCACGCGTCCCTGCGTACCTTTCTCTTTGGCAGATGCCGGATAACGCATATTCGTCTTGATATAATCCATGAAAGCGCTCATTCCGCCGCCGGGAAATTCCGGCATCTCCTCTACCACCTCGAAGACCGGAGTTCCCTTCAACTGCTTGCGGACTTCCGTCGGTACATACTTCACATCGGTAGGCTTCGTAGTGTCACCTGCACTTTCTGCCACTTTTGTTTCTACAATTGCAGCCAAATCGTTAACTTTGACGCTTGAAATCTCCTCAACCTTATCGGAGACTTCGGGACGGGCAAAAGCTGTCACTGCAATGGCAGCTACCGGAAGTACATAAAGATACTTCAAACGTGCCCACGGACTTGATTTTTCTTTTAACATCATAGTGATACGTTTTTTAAGTTTACTGTGATTAAAGCTGTTGGCCATAGAGTAGAGCCTTGTGCCGACAGCTTTTTTTATTAATAATAGTTGATACTGTTTTGCATCCACACCCTCCTTTATCACCGTTTCATCCGCTTCAAACTCATGGATATTCTGCAATTCCTGCTTCAGGAGCCATGATGCCGGATTGAACCACTGAAAGAAAATGCAGACATCAGCCACCAGCAAGTCCCAGGAATGGCGGTTATGGATATGGGCAAGCTCGTGGATAAGGATTTCCCGTCCGTTCTCCTCCAAGTCTTTCCGTGAAATGACAATATATCCCATCCAACTGAACGGAGCGATGTCACAGTTGTGTACAATCAAAGTAACGCGCTCTTTCCTGCCCGGTAAGTAGCTGCCAATATCCTCTTTTTTACCCGATTTCAGCAACATCAGTAACCGTACCAACGAATATACGTTGCGGAAGGCAAAGAAAACGATTCCTGCCAGATAGACAAGCAGCGCCACTTGTATCCAGATGACTGTTGCCGTTTCAGCCCTTGCTCCGGCCTCAGTGGCATTCACTGCATCTGCCATCATCAGCAACTGCTCCAATGTCAGCATCGTCTGGTGCACTTCCGTCTCCTGCTTCACACTTACCTCTACCAAAGGCAATAGGCAGGACAACAGCAAAATGCCCAACAATGAAAAACGGTTGAAACGATGAAACGTCTCGCGTGCCAGCAACAAGCGATAAAACAAATAGAATATCGCCAGGCAAACAGAAGATTTGAGTATATAAACAAAAAACAGACCCATGGAATTATTTACTATTTAGGGATTTACGATTTACTATTTACTATTTACAGTTACTTGGTCAGTTCATTCCGTAGCATCTCCACTCCGGGAAATCCGGTTGCTTTGTAGGAAATATCTCCTTCACGGTTCACGACGAAATAGGTCGGGATACCCGGATATTCGTACAGCTTTGCCAATGCCGTACTTTGCTCATTGCTAATGCGACAGTGAATACCGGGTATATCCGGTATCATTACTTTCCATTTTCCTTCAGGAGATGTTTCGTCGACAATATATAGATAAACCACCTCTTTCAGCTCCTCTTTCAACGGTTTCAGGCTTTTCATGGCCCGCATACAAGGACCACACCAGGTGTTCCACATATCCACCAGTACCATCTTGCCACGATAAGGACGAGTAATGACCTGCAACAAACTGTCTGCCGCTACCTCCTTTTCCACCTCAACAATCTTATATCCGGTCTTTCCCTTAGTAGCTTCCAACTCTGATTTCAGTTCGGCTTCAATCCTCCCGTTTCTCATCAGGAACAATTGCCTGAGGTCGGGAGAAGCGATGCTGTCCACCGTCCGACGCTCTTCCTCAGTCAAAGGCATGTACTTGCTCAGATTACGGGAAGCACGCCCGGCAAGAAGCATGTCCGGCCAAAGAGGGTCTTGCACAAACTTATCCCGGAAATTTCCGGTAGCGGTCTTCACAAAGTCCGTATAATAATTGTAATATTTCTGTTCGGGGGTATGCAGAATATCCAGTTGCAGTATTTCCTTGAAGTATGAGGTACTGTCCACCGTCATGTCCGCCCTTTTCACCCCCTTCCTGCCCGAAAGCATCGGGGCATAACTAAGGTTACTCTTGTAATTATAGATAAGGCTGAACAGATTCATATCCAGATTTGCCCGAATATAAGTACGGCAAGCCTGGCTCATATCCTTGTTTTTTACAAGTTTCTTTTGCATATCTTCATAATGCCTGAACAGATACTTTTTATATGCCTGCGGAGTCATCCCACAAATATCTGCATAAAAATCATCAGCTCCCGATAAGCTTTTCATTTCACCGAACCGCAGCAACTCGGTATTCAGACCGGCATAGTCTCCTTCAAACCAAACACAGTTGTCCGTTACACCATCCCTTTTCCGGCTTAAAAGACGGCTTTGCGAATAGAATATTTCAGGCAGATTGATTGTGACATCCAGTTCTCCACCCGGAACGAGAAACAATTCTATTTTCGAACGGGATATCCACAGCGTAGCACCGCTCGGCAACAGCACCTCTGTCTCATAACGGAACGTGCCATCCTCCGCTATCTTCAAGTCCTTACCGGTGAAATACATGAAGAACCAAGGCGAGTCATAGTAGCGTAACGTCACTCCATACTCCGGTTTATACCCCAATATCTGCCCCTTTATGACAGTCTTTCCCATATTCAATTCCGGTCCGGGCAATGGCAAAACCTCATCCGGTTTCTTATTCCGCAAACGTTCGGGAATATCCACCCGAGGTTTCTCTCCGTTGAGCTGTATACCATAAATTACCCATCCTTCATCACTGTCCGGTGTCTCTACAAAATCAAAGCTCTCAGTATCCATCGGAAGCGGACTAAACTTCAAAACAGCAGTCATTTCACCGGAAGCGGGAATATGCGTCCATTCATCCCTGGCAAAACCGGTATTTCCCAAATATCCGTAATCCTTTCCGGATGCCCGCAACACAGCTGTCGAATCAATCCTGACCCTATCGCCCTGCATGCCATAAAGCCTCACCGCCAGCCAGGTCGTATCTTTTCCAAGCGTCACTTGCTCCACTTCAATGCTACGCGTATTGCATGCCATGAAATAGGGTACCTTTACGATTTTCTTTGCCTGCAATCCGCAGCAAATACTTACCAGCAGCAAACAAACCAATCCGATGTTTTTCATAAGCCAGAGTTATTAGAGTCTCAACAATCTCAGTCCCTTCCCTTTTCCACGTCTTGTATCAACTGCTTCAGTTCTTCCAGGGATATATCCTCTTCCTTCACCAGAGACGACACTGCGCTGAGATAGGAATTATTGAAATATTTGCTGATAACGTTCTTCAGTGTCCGCTTGCGAAAATCCTCCTCGCTGACCACCGCATAATACTGATACGTGTTGCCGTACGTATGATGGCTCAGGAATCCCTTATCCTCCAATCCTCTCACAATGGTGGACAAAGTATTGAAATGTGGTTTCGGCTCTTCATAGAATGCCAGCATTTCCTTCACAAACAAGGGTCCCTTTTCCCAGAAAAAGCCCATGATTTCTTCTTCTTTTGCAGTCAATCCTTTCATAACATTCTTTGTTTTCTGCAAATAACTAAATTATTTAGTTCAAAAACTAATTTCTCTCGTTAAATAAAACTAAAGCTTTTAGTTTATTCGGCAAACACCAGTCTCCAACCGTCTCCCGACAAGCAAAATACCTACTAATAGTGATTGCAGTTCTCGGATAAAAGCCGTTACTTTGCGCACGAATCAGAGAATTAAAAACAATAACATACAATGAATGAGCAACATAAGTACCGCTCCACGGACAAGATGAGCGACCTCATCTGTGACAATTACTCCTTATTAATGGTGATGAGCCGCTTCGGACTGTCATTAGGATTCGGAGACAAGAGCGTGAAGGACGTCTGCGAAGCACAAGGCGTCGATTGCCCTACATTCCTCGCCGTAGCCAACTTTATCAGCGAAGAACAATACTCTTACAGCGGCAATGAAAGTGATTTTTCCATTCCCGCCCTTATGGATTATCTGAAGCGTGCCCACACATATTTCCTCGACTTCAACCTGCCGGCCATCCGCCGCAAACTCATCGAAGCCATCGATTGTTCCAGTACAAACGATGTAGCCTACCTCATCCTGAAGTTCTTCGATGAATATGCCAAGGAAGTACGCCGCCACATGGAATATGAAAACCAGGCCGTATTCACCTATGTAGAGCAATTACTCCAAGGCAACCTATCGGACGAATACAACATCGCCACTTTTGCCAGCAAACATAATCAGATAGATACCAAACTGAAAGAGCTGAAGAACATCATCATCAAATACTACCCGGAAAAGGAGAACAACAATCTCCTGAATGCGGTCTTGTTCGATATATTCAACTGCGAACAAGACCTTGCCACCCACTGCCAGGTAGAAGATTATATGTTTGTTCCCGCCGTAGCGCAAATAGAAAGGAAACTGAAAAATGAACAATAATACTTCTTTGAAGATTGTCATTGCAGAAACTTCGGTCATCATCCGGAGTGGTCTGACGGCTGTTTTGAAGCGTATTCCCAACTTGAATGCACACCCTATTGAAGTTTCTTCTCCGGAATCGCTGCAAAACTACATTCACATGCATCCGGCAGACATTATCATCATCAACCCCACTTTCGGTGGCTGGTTCGACCTGCCCGCCTTCAAGGCAGAACACGGAAAATCCGGTATCAAGTACATTGCTATGGTATGCTCCGTCATCGACAACAACATATTGAAGGAATATGACGAGAACTTCGCCATGTGCGATGACGTAGATGTCATCGCCTCCAAAATCAACCACTTGCTACACACCGAGGAGGAAGAAGAAAAAGACAGCGAACAAGAAACCCTGAGCCAGCGCGAAAAGGAAATCATCACCTGCGTTGTGAAGGGCATGACCAACAAAGCCATCGCCGACAAACTCTACCTCTCCATCCATACTGTCATTACCCATCGCCGTAACATTGCACGCAAACTGCAGATACATTCTCCGGCAGGGCTCACCATCTACGCTATTGTCAACAAGCTGGTAGAATTGAGCGACATCAAGGACTCTCTATAAGATTCTTCCGGCAACCGTTTCCCTACCCGCTGCGGCCTATAGGGAAAAACCGGATGAATCCCTTGCAAAAGTATGCTCCTCCATACGGGAAAAGCCCTCTGCCTATTGATTAAGGTTTATCTTGTGCCTGAAGACAAAGCTCATCCCCTATGTCATCCCTCCCCATCCTATGACTCTTTATGCCCCACAAGTATCCTTATCCAACCTTACCCACAGTATCCGTCACGCCATACACAAATCCCCGCTTCACGATATCACATCGGGAAGCGGGGATCCTTTTATCTTCATAAAAGTGGTTACGTAATTATGACTAACTAATTCATTCAAATCTGATGTTGCAAAGATAAGGCATCGGCAGACAGTACGCAATCACTTAAATTAGGTATAATAAAACAAGTCAGTCATCATAAATAGGTAGAACCACCCACAAATCAGGCATTGGCATAGCTGTGCATTCCTCCAAGGATGTAGTTCACCCCGAAATAGGTCATCAGGACTGTCAGAAAGGCGGCAACCATATAGATATGGAAGAATAACGGACTGCGGAAAATGCGCAGGCTGCGCGCATGGAACGCCGCTCCATAAACCATAAAGGTAATCAGCGCCCATACTTCCTTCGGGTCCCAAGCCCAATAACGCCCCCAAGAAGCATTGGCCCAAACCGCACCCAGAAAAATGCCGGCTCCCAAAAAGAAAACGGCGGGATAAAGCAGCAATCGGCTGAGCAGCATCAACATCCGGGCTGAACGGCGAAGACACAATGCCAGTATGCCGTTCAGCATCATAAAGGCAAACAAAGCATAAGACATCATTATCAACGACACATGCGTACTGAGCCACGGAGAAACGAGCACGGGTATCAAGGGAGTGATTTGGGGATTCATCTGTCCCAAATAGGACACCAGTAAGGCAAAACCGGACAGCAAAAAACCGAAAGGCACCATAAACGGGAAGCGCCGCCGAAACAGACAAGCCAGGAACAGCGCACACAATGCCATGAACTGCATCGTTTCGTATCCATTACCCAACGGGATACGCCCGCCGATGTACCACCTCAGACCATACCCGAAGAGCTGAAAGAGAAACGCCGCATAAAGAGAAAACGGGAAAAAAGTATCTGCCAAACGCGAAGAGAAAGAGAGCGCTACAATCCTACCGGAAAAGTCTGACAATGCCGACGAACGGCGCAGGCCGCGATACAGCAGACGGAAGAAAGCCAGCATCCCCACCGTAAGGTTGAACATGAACAGCAATTTGCTGAAAGGAATACGGTTATACAGCAATTCGGCTTGTATTTTAGTATCGGAAACAGGCTCCACACTCCCGTCTTCCGGCAAAGGACGAATCAATGTACCATTTTGGAGCATCAAAATCAGTCCCACCTTTTCATCCGCCTCTACAATGGCCTTTTCCAGAGAAGTCATTTTCTGATGATGGTCTTGCTTCCCCTTCCAGAACTTCTGCAAGCGATACTTCTCACCGTCGAACAAATCAGCCAGACATGCATAAGGTGTCTCCAAATGAAGCAGGCGACGGAGTGCCTCGTTTTTGATATAAATCATCGGCTCATTCTGCCAAACCTCCGGACGCAGAAGCCATCCGCCAATCACCTGCTCCGGCGTCATGCCTCCATAAGACAATTTTCCCGTCAGTTTCAGTACAAAATCGCGCGCAAGGGTATTGAAAGGAACCACACGGTCATTATAAATCACCTGCTTACGGGCAAGACTATCCGCCTGCTTGCGTGCCAGTGCCGGAAGGCTTCTCTTCTGCGCATGTACCCCACTTCCCAGACACAGCAACAATAGGACAAACATTCCTCCCTTCTTCAACAACGGATGCCTCAGCAGCCTGCGGAACTCTCCACCCCGGCTGACCAGCATCCAGAGCATGGAGACACCTAACAAGAGGTATCCACTATAGGTAATCCCTATCCCCCACGGGTCATAATTCACTGTCAGCCAGCTCCCCTGCATATCCTCATCAAAGGAAGACTGATAAAAGCGGAGCCCCTGCCGTGAAAGAATACGGTTCATGGAGACGGGCGTCTCACCGTGAATATAGCTGATATAATCTGCAGGAGCATCCGTACCCGGATAGTACTCAATCCGGAAACTGTCCAGACGTAAGGTGAACGGTAACTCTACAACCTGCCTGCCGTCTTGTTCCAAAAAGCAGTTCACCTCACTGCCGACAGTAAGATGCACATATCCTTTCCGGCCACAAAGAAACGTAGTCATGGCTCCCGCCAAAATCACGAGGAAGGAGCCATGCAACAACAACGTCGGGAGACACCGCCACAACCGCTGTCTTACAAGCACAACAACAGTCATCGCAGCAAGGGCTCCCCACAAACAACAGAACCAAATAGTATGATAAACATGCTTTTCTACAAAATCCGTACTGTATGTCTGCTCTACAAACGTAGTTGCAGCAAGTAAGAGCAGCAAACAACCATAAACAGCTATGAGAAACTTTTTCAATTAAGAGCTATCAATTAAAAGTAAAAAATCAATATGGAGCAAACTCCTTGTTTTCTAAAGACTTGACTCCCATACATTCCATCTCTATCAGCCAACCCGGACGACATACGGGAGCATATACAAACACTCTCGGAGTATCCGGAAAACGCTCGTCATACATTCCTTTGACCACGGTATAGTCTGCAACATCCCGCAGATAAACAATCATCTGTCCTAAATCATCAAACGTACAGCCAGCCTCTTTCAACAAAGCCTCCACATTCTCCCACATACGTTCCGTCTGCTTGCGAATGTCTCCGGGATATACCACCTCACCTTTATTATTGATGCTCGCAGTACCCGAAATAAACACCTGGCGACGGTCGCCATAATCCACATACGTACCTCGCTCGAAACTCACACCGTATTCGTATGTGGGATTCAGATGTGTCGGTGCGTAAAGGTAGTGAATTTGTTCAGATTTCAAACCATCTACAGCATAAGTATCCATCTGAACCGTCACTTTTGGGTCGGCATGACGGCCACCGATACCGGTACTGGAAATATAATGAGTCTTCTCCGTCAAGTCCTGGGTAACAAACACCTCATTACGTGCCTTCACCACTCCGGCATAATTCACATCCACGTTCTGTACAAAGAACCAGGTACGTATGCAATTATCAGCCAGCTTGCAGCCCTGTTCCATCAGCTGCATCACATAGTCATTCAACAGCAGACGGGTCTGGTATTCCGAATTGGCTGCACGATTGAAAGAGCCGCCTCCCCAAAGGTGACGGTAGGCGCCATGTCTCACTTCGAACAATCCGTTATGAAGTACCTGTGTTTCCACACCTTTCTGCAGATAGACCCACAGTGCGATCTTTGTACCGTTCAACGGCGGCTGCTCTACCACGGAGAGTGCACAATCCGAACATTCTGCCGAAAGCGCCAGTAGCATATCTGCCTGATTGGCGGCGTCACTTAGAAAGTAGCGTTTAAAGATGGCAACAGCACCTTGTAGTTCACTTTCACGCAGTTGGCAGTAAGTGTCGACCACCGCATTCAGCTGTTCTTCATAAGTCGCTTCCGGTCTGGTGGCATGAATCATTACATGATATTCCGAAACACCCGCTTCTACCTCATATTTAAAGATTTCGGTTAAGGTATTCTCCGATTGATTAGTTTGTTGTTGTTTATCTTTCATATTAAATATCAATTAGTCGTTGTTGTTCAAAAAAGTACCGGTATTACCAGTAAGGCCCATCATTATTACGGCTGTGCACCATCGTCAATCCAGTTGCCAATCAAAGACTGCATATCAGATGAGGTTATCATCTGAGAATGGTCTATACGCCAATCCGAGCTGATGTCCGTACCCAATATGAGATGCAAGACACTTTCTGACGCATTGCCGGGCATAACCCTCATTTTACCGTCCACCGTCGTTGAAGCCCGGTTGACCAGATCAGCATGGCTATGTCCTTCCAGCAGATTCAAGCCACCACCCGGAGTGGTGCTAAGACCATGGCAAGCCGTACAAGTGGCATTGAATATTTTTTGTTGAATGGCATTGTACATACTTGCATCAACTGTTCCTGCATCCATAAGTATAGTATCAGCGATTTCAGTACATTCCATTGCCACCAAACTGACAATGCGCTTTCTCAACTTATTGATTACACATAGCTCGACAGTTGTCACCTCATCCGTTATGCCGGACATTGTCAACTGGATTTCATCATTATCCGATTCGGATACCGGAACAACCTTTGAAACAATGGCATAATCGCTTTCATCATCAAATCCTGCCACTACCACACTATAGTCGCCCGACCACTTATCCACACCACTAATCCGGCCTGTCATCTTCACTGTGCGTCCTTCACCCGTGGCCACTACGGCATTCTCATAAATTCTCCCCTCATCGCATGCATGCAGACCTATAAGAAGCACGGGCAGAAAAAAGAAAAGAATGTATTTTTTCATAGACGAATCCTTTCCTGACTTCATTTAGAATGTATATTGAAGCATCACCGTGGCAGAGTGAGTGGCCAGACCTAAATTATCATTATCACGGTCGAGCTGCGTGTCGTGTCCCCAACGGGCTACATACTGATACATTGCCTGCAATTTCAAGTTGCATCCTCTGAAAAAGTAATTCATACCTACAGCAGGCATATTCAGGAAACCGTCGTCATCCGTACCGTTACGATTGAAGATATCGTAGCGTGCGGCAAGCTGTAGGCGGGGAGCGACAAAGTAACCACCTTGCACATAACCGCCTAAAAAGCTATACGATTCATTTATCTTTTGCCGTTTGGTGAAACCTACATTCATATAATAAGCTTCAGCCGCCAGATAGAGCTTGTTCTTCAACATGGCAAATTCCAACCCCACACGGGTATCATTGGTACTCTCATTTTCACTCTCCACATTGATAGAACCCGAAAGACCGAATAATATCTTATCCTCGTTCAAACGGTTAGGATTACCTTGTGTGGAAGGCATCACCCCCTTGGGCATATAAGTCAGACGTCCGGCATACAGCAATGAAGGGATATGCCAGTCATCACTCATCGTCTTTGAAGCTGTATTCACGGAAGCTCCGGTTCCATTGAACAAGCCGACTTCATAACCGAACTTATCTGCCACCAGACCGTGAATTTCAACACCCAGGTCAAATCCCGTACCGATATTAGGCGTCACGGCATTCAACGAATAAGGCAAAATTACAGAAGACGTCAGAGAAACCGGCAACTGGGGAAGCAGTGTTTCGCCAAGAGTTGTCAGATAGGCATGCGAGAATGGAGTCTTGAACTTTCCGACACGAATCGCAAATTGTTTTTTCAGCTGTACATCAAACCACGCCTGCTGTAACAGCGCTCCTCCACTTGCAGCAGCATTGATGGACAGATTGAAAGCTACTTTTCCAAAAGCCTTGCCAGTAAAGCCAAGTACGGCATAAGGAATGGAAAAACCCGAATTGGCAATATTATCTTGGTTATAAGCCTTATCCAAGCCTTCATCATCATACCAATTGAAATTAGCACTCGTTTGTACCAACAGATAAGGCTTGAAAACAAAGTCACCTTTCTTTGTTTCAATGGTAAAACCTTCTCTTCCGGCCAATGACACTACACCATTCTCCGTATCTTCCTCATGTTGCGCCATAGCGGTCAAAGGCAAAACAGCCAGCATGGCGACATATAAAAATTTCTTCATAATTACTTTTTATATAAAGCTTATTAGTTCTAAAGTGAATTTAAAAATGCAATCAGGGCATCACGGTCATCCTTGCTCATGTTCTTAAAGAGATTTTTCGATGCTTCTCCCTCTCCCCCATGCCACATTATGGCTTCAACAAGATTGCGGGCACGGCCATCGTGCAAGAAGTAGGTATGTCCGTTTACCTTTTCCTGAAGCCCGATACCCCAAAGCGGAGTAGTGCGCCATTCATTGCCACGCGCCAACCCACTTACATAGTTATCATTCAGACCGACTCCCATAATTTCGGAGCCCATATCATGCAGCAAAAAATCCGAATAGGGGTGAATTGTCTGACTTCCCAACCATGGCAAACGGGTACCGTTCAACAGCACGGAGCCCCGAGGCTTGGTATGCAACGTGGTGACATGGCAAAGATGGCACTTGGCTTTATAGAAATTCTGTTCTCCCCTTATCACCTGCGGGTCATTCACATTACGCCGTGCAGGAACACCAAGACTCTGCATATACAAGTCAACATCTTCCATATCTTCTGTAGAAACATCCAACTGGGCATAAGAAAGCCCCATCATGCTGCCTTGATTCACCTGGGACTGCCCCTCGCATATCTCTTCCGGATAGCGGCTATTGGTAACACCCATATCACTTGAAAAACCAAGTTCAACAGTCAAATCCGCATGTTGAGCCTTATTTCCCGACAGCCCCAAGCTTCTCACACCACGTTCGGTAATGTAATTGCAACGGCCACTTATACCATACTCCGGATAATTACTTTTTGCAGCAAGCGCTTCAATCTCCGTAGGTTCCAAAGCCATCATTTGCCCCATACCGACATGTCTCAACGGGATACGCACCGTACAGAACATATCTTCAGGCTTTATACTGTCAGCATACCATTCGGATATGGAATAAACCGGTCTGCAAAGTTCATACTTCTCTCCGTCGGGAAAGGTAAAAGTCTCATAAGTATACTCCACAGAAAGCTTTCCCTCCGGTTTCACTCCATAAATTGCCTGGTCATGGAGAACACGACCATAATCCTGAAAAAACGCACCATTCTTGCGGCTTATATAAACCAGCATCGAGGAAAACCCGTAACTACCCGATCCACCTTCACTCCACAGCGTCGGTTTGGTACGGCCGGCATTACGATGACAACTGCCACAAGAATACCCCGCATAGACCGGGCCAAGACCACCTCCCATGCCATTGCTACTCGTACGCACATCATCGTAAAGCCCGTCACCATCATTAAAGCGACTGTTGTAAACACCCGACACCCAGTCTGCCGGTGAATCATAGGCCTTGGATGAATTCATGAAGATTGTGGACGTTCCGGCAGACAGAGCGTATCCTTCAGGAATCTCTATATCCAACACGTCAATCCCATCATCATCACAAGCAGTCAAACCTGCCGACAAACAAAGGAGAAGACATGAATATCTCATTAAACGATTCATCATCTTTATCTACTTTTTAATAATGGCATATCCAAACATGCCAAAGAAGTAAAGGCAGGATTCTCCAAATCCCCCCCTTTACTTCTTGAGTATTGTTTATAAATAATTCTTATTTAACTGTACGAGGCTTGCCATCCTTGAAAAGCAGGAATTCTAAAGTATGGAATCCGCGTACATTTTGGGCAGATTCAACTTTTGCATCATCATCACCCTCGCTCCATTCCAAATCGCCCCATTTCTGGGAATTCAGAATCTGGACAATGGCGTTCTGGTCCAAAGGCCAACTATCCATATTCGGGTCAAGCCCCAGCTCATCCACCGGCCCAAATAGGAACGCCTCACTTTCCTCCCAAGGTTCACGGGCTGTTATCCAAGCATTGCATGCCGTCTCAAAAGCACTGTTAGAGGGATTGTTGGCAAGAGCCACCACAGCGTCATACAGCGTACTATTCTTCTCCTTCAAATCCTTATAGGTAGGCAAAACCACAACATTGACATAATTTTCAACAATCGGGTCAAGTGCTTCATTGCTGTTAATGGTGCTATTGTCCCTGATATAAGGTTTCAACTCCTTATCCAATACACTTTCCAGTTCTTCACAAGCCTTGATAGCCGCTACCGTTTCCTGACTGTTGATATTATTACGGAAAGGTTGGGGAATAGCCTGAATAGCCGATGCTGCCGTAGTGATAGCTGCCGACACTTTCGTATCCAACTCCGCATTGGCTCCAGCCACCAATTTTGAAATTGACTTGTCGCTCACCTTACCGTCCAAAGAGCCGTAATAGGCATTGCGGATTGAGTAAATATTATTGGTATAATCATCACGGGAATGCCAGCTATACCATGACTCAACAGCATAGAGGGCCTCTGTAACATTGTTTGCCATATATTTATTATATGGATCACCAATCTTCGTCTCACCTACCTCATTGGAGATTTCAACACAACCGTCGATAACCTGCTCTATACAGTTCCAGGCACTTGAAAAGTTATAGGCACCATTATGAGCTTTGAAGGAAGTTGCAAAACTTGCCCCACCCTTATAACTCGTATTCCAAGAATCATAAAGATTGGTGGCATCTGCCTTCAACAAAGCCGCCACATTTCTCATGTAGTTGTGCCAACTTGCCGCATTCTCCGAGTTATACTCAATGTCAGCAGGATTAACTGTACTGTTGTCATCATCATCGCTACAAGCAGTAGCCGTAAATGCCAGCCCTAATACCAAAGCTGCCGCATAAAAGAAATTTTTCCTCATCTGTATAAAATTAATTGATTACTATTCATCTACTTCTTGACAAACCAACCGATATAGGCAATACCAATCGAAAACTCATTTTCACTATTATACTTGCCAGTTCCAAAAACCTTGTTTGTTCCGATTTGGCGGGTAGTGTAGTCAGCCTTTACCACCAGATTAGGCAAGGCATACCAATTCAATCCAGCAGTCCACATGCTTACCTGACAACGTTTCTCCATTATCTGGCTGGCCTCTCCCTTTTCTTGCGGATTATAATATTCATAACGTGCAAAGGGGTAGATAACCGGAACTTTCCTGTTTCCTTTGAAGAAAGCGCTGATATTCAAACCGGCCTCGGCTGCATAACTGACTACATTCTTTGCAATGGGGGTTATACGGCTGTAAGGAGATTTATTCGACAATTTGGTATTTGCCTCACTAAGCTTCGCTGAATTACCCAAATTTCCGTATACCATATTGGCACGGGCAACCACATATTTATTACGGTATTGGGCATCTGCCGTATAAATTCTTACCGGAATCTTACCGGTAGACGAATAAGTATCCGCTTTGTCAGAATTGGAACCGGCATCAGCGCAGTAATAGAACGAAGCACCTATACGCAACCCCGGAACCCCCTTATAGTCCAGACGAGCCACATAGCCCGGTGAAGTAAAGTTGTCTTCTTCAAAGATGCCTTGTTTGCCACTTGCTATCCAGGTGTTACGGTCAAAGCCATTGGCATTCAGACCGGCCACTATCATGGCCTGATAATCAAAGCTGGCATATCCTTTTCCAAAAGAACCAAAAAACTCGAGTCCGTTTTCATGCCACGTAGAAGGAAGGATGGTTGTCTCTCCTTCCGGCCGATAAGTTCCAAAGAAATTGATTGGTTCATGATGGGCGTTGGTCAATCCTACCGGGACAATGATGTGACCGGCACGTATGTTGAATTGTGGAACAATTAAACGGGTAATGTGGAATTGCTCGATAGCCACTTCGCCACCCTTTTCCACCTCCGTTTCATACTCACCGTTTTCCGTATTCTCAAGTTCATAAGCAGTACCCGTACCACCGGATTCAAACTCGATTTCAGCACCGAGTATCCATTTGGAATTGAACTTGTAATCCAGAGCCAACACGAAACGGGGTATAGAAATTGTATTCCTATGTTTGTCTGGATTGCCTTCAGGCGCACCATAGAAACGGTTAATACCATAATCCTTAAAACTTGCAACCATTTCTCCGTATCCACCGAAACGGAATTTCTTGTAGTTGTCGCCATCATTCGCTACTTTTTCCTTTTTCTCTTTGTCTGTTGAAATCTCCGTACTCTCTGCTGCAGAAGTAACTTTTTCAGGTTCAGCAGCCTGCAAAGCATTGGCAGAAAGCAAAAAACATAAAACGAATAAGCCAGTTAATTTTCTCATCTTTTATCTTAAATTTTGTTGGGAGCAAAGGTAGAGGTAGTTAAAAAGGAGAACAATACCTAAAAATTGCGAAAAGAAGAGAAAGAGTAACCATTAGTAGGTAATGGCAGATTTATAACAACAAATAAAGATGAAAAAGGAGGATAAATGGTAAAAGAACTATTAAAATGCTAATCCACGTAACGAGCACGATAAGCAGGGCCGTACCTTCCAGAATACGGTCAAGCACAGTGGGTTGGAAACGGACATTAGGGCATTTCTTGCCGGAATAAGGACCAAGATTAATCATATTATCTACGATTTAGAATCTGTTATTACTAATCCTCCTTTGCTTTCTCTTCAGACGGAGGAGGATTCTTGGACTTCTTCATCCGCCCACTCTTCCGCAATGCTTCAGCGATAATCCACTGAAGCTGTCCATTGGTACTACGGAACTCGTCGGCTGCCCATTTTTCAATGGCATCCATCGTTGCAGCATCCACACGGAGGACAAAGCTTTTGGTTGAAGTTTCTTTTTTAGCCACTATTTATTTACTATTTAACAATTTACGATTTATGATTGAAGTTACTTTGATATAACCAAGTACCAATCAAAGAGTATTCTGCTTGCCCCGCACGAAGGAGGCAATGTCATCCATAACATATGCCGGGACGGGCGAAGCATGGCTATACTCAAACGGAGTCGCCTTGCCGCTGCCTTCCTGCAACAAGTGATTCAATTTCGGATAAGATTTGAAGTACGCATTCTTACAACGCAACAGACCGGAACGCCATAAACCGAAGTCTTCCATAGTCACTTGATAATCTCTCTCCCCTTGAAGAACAAATATGGGCAGCTTTAGTTTAGCGGCAACCTCCACCGGTTTGTAAGCGTTGGCAAACAGCCAATATGAGCGGGGCTGCCCCAATGGTAAGGGAATTGCCTCATCGAACTCTTCGGTACCAAGCTTTTTGACATTCACCAACTGTTGTTTCAGTTCATCAAGTTGAGCCTTTACATTGACTGAAGAATCCGTCAAAGAAGAGGTATAATAAAACTGTTCCTCAAGAGCATCTTCAAGCGGTCTTGCCAGTCCGGCAAGGATAATGATACCTGCCAAACCTTTCGAACGCCCGGCAATACGGGGAGCCAATGTACCTCCCAGGCTGTGCCCCAACACATACACACTGTCAGGAGCCAGCTCGGGCAAAGCCCTTACCTGCTCCACTATGGCAACGGCATCGTCCACGGCCTCAGTATCATAATCGAGTTCGCGACCGGCAGGAACGCAAGCCGCACCATATGCTTTTGTCCGTTTTTCATAGCGGACGACGGCAATGCCGCGTTCCGCCAATCCCCAGGCCAGGTCACGGAAAGGCTTGTTGGGACCTATCGTCTCGTCACGGTCGTGAGGACCGGAACCATGTACCAGAATAACACAAGGAACCCTGCATACATCCGAACCGACTGCCCTCTTGGGCAAAGTCAACGTTCCGGGAAGCTTGTAGCCGTCGGCTCCCAGCGTAATATCCCTTTCATCCATTTTTGTCTTATCATAGGCTACCGGTTGGGCAGTGCTAACAGCAGGTGCAGGGACTAGCCGGATTGTATTCAGTGCCCCGTCAGCATCAAAAGCCACTAGAAAGCGGAGATTATAACGTTCAAATTCCACATCGGAATAATAGATAGTAATTCCCTGGGCAGAATCGGTCTTCCATTCTCCTTTTGATATGGATTTACCAAACATTTTCTCTGCTTGCCGGAAAGAATCATTGAAGAGTGCCGGAGCCAGTTTCTCCTGCAGCTCCCGGTTCAATGCCGCATGGATGCTGTCACCTTGCCCTGCCACAAACAATTCATAAATGTGCTGCGCGCGCGCAGTATTCGCATCTTGTGCAAAGCCCCCATATACATTGCCCAGCAAGAGCAGTATAAGAGCCCACCGTCCTATGCCTCCCATCTCTTTCATCCGTATCCTTTATCAATGGTTCAACGTTCCCGTATTGACTACCGGTTGGGCAGCCTCGTCCGCACAAAGCACTACCAACAGATTGCTGACCATTGCTGCTTTCTTGTCTTCGTCCAGTTCAACAATTTCTTCTTCAGAAAGTTTATGGAGCGCCATTTTTACCATAGAGACTGCCCCTTCCACAATCTTCTCGCGTGCCGTAATAATGGCAGATGCTTGCTGGCGACGCAGCATCACAGCGGCAATTTCGGGCGCATATGCCAGATAGTTGATACGCGCTTCCACCACTTCCATACCTGCCATGGCCAGGCGTTCATTCAATTTCTGCTCCAGCTGTTCATTGATTTCCTCACCGCCCGAACGAAGTGTCAACTCTTCCGTATCAGCCTCATTATCATCATAGGCATACTGACCGGCAACCTGGCGAAGAGCGGCATCACTCTGTATCATGACGAAATTTTCGAACGCATTCATACGGTTGGCCACCGCATTGCCAAGACTGACCTGGTTCGCATTACCCGCTGTCGGAGCGGATGCAGCCATTGTTTGTGAATCAATCTCAAACATGGCTTTATAGGTGTCCTTCAGCTTCCACACCAATACCAGTCCTATAAGAATAGGATTACCAATCTTATCGTTCACCTTTATCGGCTCCACATCCAGGTTGCGTGCACGAAGCGAAAGCTTCTTCTTATTAAGGAAAGGGTTTACCCAGAAAAAGCCGGTCTCCTTGAACGTCCCTTTATATTTACCAAAGAACACCATAGCACGCGCCTCGTTCGGCTCCAGCTCCATATAGCCGGCAAACATAATAAACCATACCAGACACAGACACACCGAAAGGATCAAGGTAGGCACAGAAATGATAAACCCAAAGATTATCACTGCCGTAAGCACTACCAAATGAAGGAACAAGGCCAAAAAGCCATTCATCTTGAAACCACTGAAACCACACTCTTTTGTTTCCATATTCTATAGATTTAATTGATATCATAATGATATTACAAATATATCAATTAAAATTAGATAAGAACAGAGAAGCAAGGAAGTTAACATATTGTATTAAGGATTATTAAGAACATGTATCCCCAGTACACAAAAATTCCGCTTGAGGGTCATAACTTACCTTCAAGCGGAATTTTCTTTTTCGACTTTGTCAGCAATGTATCAAGGCTGAATGACAAAAGACCGGCGCAGCAAACCAGCAGTCTGCGAGCTACCGCCCACCATAAGTTCATAACTGCCTTCGGAAACGCACATGGTATTGCTTTGCGGATTCCACCACACCAACTCTTTATCGCCCAAATCAAACTCTACATCGACCGTCTTTCCTGCCGGGATATGTACCCGTTTGAAAGCACGCAATGCCTTGCTCGGTCCTTCGACATCATCGTTTTTCTTCAAATAGACCTGCACAACCTCTTCACCGTCACATTTGCCGGTATTGGTTACGGGGACATTCAATCTCAATTTCTCACCGGACTTTATATTATCCGAACCAAGCACCACAGCGCCATAACAGAAAGAGGTATAGCTCAATCCATGACCGAAGGGGAAAAGCGGTTCCTGGGTCATGTAACGGTAAGTCCGACCGGTCATATTATAATCCTCAAAATCAGGAAGCTGTGACACATTACGGTAGAAGGTTACCGGCAAGCGTCCTGCCGGATTGTAATCACCGAACAAGACTTCAGCTACAGCCGTACCGCCTGCCTGACCGGGATACCATGCCTGCAGGATAGCTCCACACCTCCCGGTTTCCGGCTCCAAGCCGATAGGAGAACCTGAACAGTTCACCAACACCACCTTTTTACCGGCATGGTGCAAAGCGGCAATCAGTTCCCGCTGGACAGCAGGCAACTCAATATCAGTACGGTCGCCTCCTCTGAATCCGGGAAGCTCAACACCCATCTCCTCGCCTTCGAGGTTCGGAGAGACTCCTCCCACAAAGACCACGACATCAGCATCCTTTACACGCTCCACAGATTTCCTCACATCCACTTCATTCTTAAATCCAAGGTCAAAGTTCAACTGTGCATCGCTACGGAAATATTCAAAATCCAATTCAACGTCATACGTTTTTCCTGCTTGTACCTGCAAAGTATAAGCACTCTTCTGCCCACCGTGCTGATTGGAGAATCCTCTCACTTCCTCCCCATTTATCCGCAATCTCCCTGAGCCATAAGCATAGATGTCAAAGACCACCTCTCCCGACTGGTCGGGAGTGAATACGCTGTTGTAGGTAGCCGAGAAGTCGGTAAGGTTCACACCCGGAGCAAAAACCGTGGCACCGGATGTACAGAAATGGAAAGGAGTGGTCACTTGGGCAGTAGTGACTGGCTCACCGTCACGAGTCACGTTATTCCAGTAGCGTGCAGTAAATCCGGGTTTCCCGTCGGCAGTCTTGCAACGGTTGAAGACGCTCTGTATCTGAGCTCTCTCCACCCATCCGCAGCCTTGTTCATAAATAAGCCGGTCATCAGTCCCCAAGGCTTTTCTAATTCCGTCCAGAATGGTGACTGTGTGCGGAGGCATACCGTTATAATTTCCCCACTGCATCACAGAATCATTGGCGTTCGGACCCATCACGGCTACAGTCAGCCCTCCACGCTTCAACGGCAAGGTATTATCCTTGTTCATAAGCAGTGTCATTGACTTGCGAGCCATGTCGAGCGCCAGAGAGTCGTGTCCGGCAGAAGCCACCACAGAAAAAGGAATGCCGGTCCAGGACACCTTCTCCGGCTCGTCCATTTCACCCAAGGCAAAGCGAGCCGTCAAAAGACGCTTGACTGCTACATCCACTGCTTTTTCATCAATCTTTCCCTGCTTCACCGCTTCTACCAGGGCCTCGTAACTCGAACCGCACTCCAAGTCAGTTCCACTCAGCACCGCAGCCGCCGAAGCGGACTCTGCATCAGGATGCGTCTTATGACCATAGTCTCTGTAAAAATCGGCAATAGCTCCACAGTCCGAAAGGACAATACCGTCAAATCCCCACTCATCGCGCAAAATCTGCATCAGTAGGCGGTCGCTACCGCAGCAAGGATCGCCCTCAAAACGGTTGTAGGCACACATCACCTCCTTCACTTTTCCTTCTTTCACCAAAGCCTCGAAAGGAGGAAGATAAGTTTCATACAAATCACGGGGCTTGATATTTTCCGCATTAAACTCATGGCGGTTCCATTCCGGACCGGAGTGTACGGCAAAGTGCTTGGCACAAGCATGCAGCTTGTCATATTTTCCATCGTTCGTACCCTGCAAACCTTTTACAACCATCACACCCATACGGCTGGTCAGATAAGGGTCTTCCCCATAAGTCTCTATACCCCTTCCCCAGCGGGGGTCGCGATAGATATTCACTGTAGGCGTCCACATCGTCAATCCTTGATAGCGTTCATGGCTTTCCTGGGATGTATAGTAGGCATTCTTGGCACGGGCCTCATCAGAAACAGCAGTAAATACCTCGTATACAGTCTCCGGCGAGAAGGATGCCGCCATACCAATCGGTTGGGGAAACACTGTGGCCAGCCCGGCACGCGCCACTCCATGCAACGCTTCATTCCACCAGTTATAGGGCTTGATGCCCAGGCGTTCCACTGGTTTGGAGCTGTCCATCATCAAGGACACCTTCTCTTCGATCGTCAGTTCCTTCAGCAAAAGTCCGGCACGCTCTTCTGCCGGCAGAGATGCATTCTTGTAAGTAGCCTGTCCACATCCCGACAATAGGAAGAGTGGCAAAAGGTAAAGAAGTTTCTGTTTCATCATGGTTTTATATTAATCGTTGTTACAATCGCTTGTATCACAAAGATAAATATTTTCTTCCAATTGCCAACACGCAATAAACTTCTTATTATAGCCTCCTCTGAATATCCTCGTTACTGTTCCGCTGACCCTTACTACGTATATCACCACCGAAAGTATAGGATACACCGATACGGAAACTGGCAAAGGCAAACTGATTGTCGGCAATTATCTTCAACCCGTTGGACATGGTTTCCAATTTGGAATGGCTGACAAACAAATTGTTGACATTCAGGCTGAGGCTGAGCTTATTGTTCAACAACCGATAAAGCATACCTGCACTGACGCTGTAAGTGGGGCTCATCAGATAGATGCCCTGATACTGACGGGAAGAATAGGAACCGGACAACGTGGCCAGAAGAGTCTTCTTTTCATTGAAGAAGAAAGTGTTGCGCAGGCTGGCGTTATAAGCCCACCCTTTCTCCTCGGGAGAGGTGGTGGCAGCGCTGGAGGTGGTCCGGCGATAGCTCACTCCATGCTGGGCGTAAGTTTGTAGCCATTTGGTACGGAAAGTGTATGAATTGTTAAGCCCGAAAGCATGCGTCTGCATGAAATTCTCCCAAAGGAAAGAGGTCACATTCGTTTCAGCATCCAAGTCCACAACCTGGAAGAAGACATCGTCCGAATAAGAATAATAGGCAGAAACATTGAAGTTATTCTTCAACGTATATCCCAGTTCGGCATTGTAAGTATAACTGGGTTTCAAGTCTTCACGACCGCAAGCGTAAGTGTACTTGTTCTGATAGAACGGAAAAGGATTGACCATATTCTGTGACGGACGGGAGATGCGGTTGGAGAAACTGAAGTTCAGCGCATGCCCGTCTGTAGGCGAATAAAGCAGATAGACAGTAGGGAACAAGCGCGTATAGTCGTGCTTGTCCTCCGTATCCTTCGCTTCGGAAATACCGGTAGTGCGGGTGTGCTCCATACGCAAGCCCAACTGCATGGAAAAACGTTCGGAAAATTCACGGCTATAATCAGCATATAAGGCATAGATTTGCTCCTTGTAACGGAAATAATCATCCTGCACCAGCGTAGGGTCCGATGTATCGTAATTGATACCGTTGCGAGTGTTGGTAAAGGAGACCTTGGCACCTGCCGTTATCTTGTACTTTTCAAAAGGAAGGATGAAATCAAGAGCGGAGGAGACTACATCTACCTTGCGATGTTGCAGATAGTTGTAATCGAAGTTTGTGCCCGGAATCTCCGTACCGTCAGGCAGGAGAGTTTTCGAGAGAAAGCCCATATTTTCGTCCCGGTTGTCACGCAGGTAATCCACATCCCAAGTCATTTTCTTGCCTTTGTCATCCCAGACCTTATCGGTATGAAAATTCAGATTGAGGCGGTCGGAACCGGTATCCTTGTCACTGTTGGAGTACAGCAAAGAATCCAATACGGCGGTAGAGGCATCGTAAACTTCCGTCCATGAAAGGGCGTTGCCCGGTTTGGGAGCACTGTGATTATAGATGGCCTGCATACCTACAGTCCAGTCCCGTTCCAACGATACGTCCACACCTCCTTGAAGGTAGAAGCTATTCATGTAATTGGTGTAGTCGGCACGGCTGTTCCAGGTGTTCTGCGGAAAATAGCGGTAATTCTTCTCACGCGTCTCATAGTTGCCCTGCGTAGTACCTCCGTTGAGGAAGGATGACACGCGCCCCTTGCTGAGGTTCAAGTTTATCCCTCCATATCCGTAATTGTCCTTTTCACCGGTGCTGTAGGAAGCGGAAGCCGTACCGCCCACGTAATCTTTGGGGCGTGACTTCAAGCGGATATTGATGATGCCTGCATTTCCGGCGGCATCGTATTTGGACGGAGGCGTGGTAATCACCTCCACCTTCAGTATCTGGGAGGCGTCATAGGAACGGAGGTAATCTATCAGTTCATCTCCCGACAGCTTCGTCTCACGGTCGTTGATATAAACCTTGATACCCCCTTTACCTATAATACCAATACTGTTTTGTCCAACCTGCAGACCGGGCACTTCACGCAGAAGGTCGAGTGCACTGCCTCCGGCAGAGGCTATGGTATTATGTGCATCGAACACTACCCTATCCACCAGACGCTTGATAACGGGACGCGCGGCCGTAACGGTCACTTCGTCCAGCAAGGCGGAAGAAGATTTCAATGTCAATTCGCCAACGTTTTTGTTTCTTTGCAGCACAACGGGAACGTAGAGGTCTTCGCTGCCGATAAGGGTAATATGCAACAAGTATTCTCCCAGTGGCTGGTCAAAGGAAAAACAACCTTGTGTGTCGGTCAGCATACCGGTAATATAGGTACTGTCTTTTGCCTGCTTCAGCAGCACATTCGCCACCTCTACCGGTTGGCGGTTCTCGTCCTGCACACAACCGGAAAGCCGGTAAGTCTGGGCGGAAAGGAAAGTGGCCATACTTGCCAAGGCCATCCATACCATCACTCTTTTTCTAACGTTGTTCAGTAGATTTTCTTTCATTATGCGTTTGATTTCAATGTTTTACTCTTTGTATTTCGCTGAAACAAAGATAGGGGTAAAACATGCCTCAAACGGTCTATATCGGGGAATAAAAAGTCTATACCCCAAGACTACAAATCACTACATATCAACACTTTAATTTTACAAAAGTCTATATTATGCCTTTTCCGGTCTATATGCTGCCTATAAACTCTACAATGCCTTCCTTCTCCCCCATCCCCAGTTTCTTGCGGATATTCGTCTTTCGCTGGTAAATGGTAGGAATGCTTTGTTGTGTCACCACACTAATCTCCTTCGTCGAGAAGTCCGCACAGAGCAGGCAGCAAAGCTGCTTTTCTTTGTCAATGAGCACATCTCCAAAACGGCTGTCCATCTTTGTGTAGAAGTTATCATACATCCGGTCTATGATAGGGTACAAGTCCTCCCATACCAGCAAACTCTCTACCGGCAGTTCATGGCTGGTAATACCCGAAATGCGGCGAAGCAGCTCCTGATTCTGCGAGGTAGGTTGTTTAGCCACCAGCCGTATCATGCCTAATTGCTGCAACAGTATTTTCCGGAAAAACTGTCCGTCTTCCTCCTTCGACTGGTTCTTGGTCGCATCTTCCAACAGCCGGGTCAGTGTTTCCGCCCGTTCTTCCGCTTCAATCAACCGGTTACGCCGGTTACGGACATAAAGGGACACACCGCCACCTGCAAGCACCAGTACCAACAGTGCCAGCAACAAATTCAACTGTGCCTGCTTCCGTTCCACCGTCAGAATCAAGTTGGCTTGCGAAAGCGTCTCCTTCGACTCGTCCTTACGCCGGACAGTACTCTGCAACGCAGTAAGAGCATTGGCTACAGAATCATTATAGCGCGCCACGTCCAGCACATCAAACGTACGGTGACGTGTATAATCTATCAATGCCCTATATACCGCCACCATATTCTCTTCCGTCAGAAACCGGTTCCGGCCCTCGCCACGTTTCCTCTCCTTATTCAAATAGTATTCCGCCGAATCAAGCAGCCCTTCTTTCAAGAACACTTCCACTTTCACCAGATCTCCCATACGCAACTGCACCGGGTCGATGACATACTGCTCCATACGACGAATAGTAGCTATTGCACCGGAAGGTTCATCAAAAGAGTAAGCCTGCATCTGGGCATAGTTACGCAAATAATGCACTATCTTACTGGTATCTCCTGCCTCCACTGCCAGTTCTATGCTGCGCTCCATGTAATAGGATGCAGAATCATTCTTGTTCAGCCCCATGGCAATTCCCATAGAGAAGAAGCTTCCGGCTCTTGCGTCCAAAGCTATGGCGGTACGGAAAGTTTCTATCGCTTTCTCATAATCTTTCCAGACATACACATACCAGTATGCCTTATCAATCAGCATATCAGCCATTCTTCCCGTGTCCTGCAGCGCCTTGGCCAAAGCTACGCCGCTGTCAATGGCAGCTATACACCGTTCGTGCTCTTTCAGCCAATACCAGTACCAGGCTTTCAACTGATAGGAAAACAGATTCTTCGCCGTGTCGTTGCGGAAGACGTAATAATCGGAAGCAGGCAATATCAAGGAATCTTCCGCCATCGAGTTGTGCCGTTTATAGTGCACATAAGCATTCAGCCATCCATACAACAGCCTCTCCTCATCCGAAAGTTGCGATGGCCTCTCTATCTGTACCAGCAAGGCATACACGCTGTCCACATTCATATTCACCTGCTTTTCTGCCAGATGTAACAGATGTGCCTCATTCATCTGCCGGCAGGTAACAAGGCACAGCAACGCAAACAATAGTCCAAGGAAAGGTAATCTATTCATAATATAGGAGATATAGTTTTTTCTATCATTTGTCTGCAACCGCAGTTTCCAGTTGCTTCAGCGCCTGCTCCAACACCGAACGCGGGCAGCCGATATTCAGCCGCATAAATCCCTTGCCCGGTTCACCGAACATGGTGCCGTCATTCAGTGCCAGGTGTGCCTTGTCCACAAATAATCTCACCAGTTCCTCCTGAGTCAGCCCCAATCCCCGGCAGTCCAGATAAATCAGGTAAGAAGCCTGCGGACGTATCATGCCGATGCCCGGAATATGCTCGCGCAGGTAGTTCTCCGTGAAATCGATATTGCCCTTTATATAGTCCAGCAGCTGTTCCAACCATTCCTCACCATGCATATAGGCAGCAGCCGCACCGATATAGGCCAACATGTGCCCTTCGCTGAACTCGCCCGCTTCCATGAACTCCTGAAAACGGTGGCGGATGTCCTCATTGAGGATAATGGCGTACGAACTTCCCAATCCCGGCATATTGAATGTTTTGCTGGGTGCCATGAAGGTGAGGGAATTCTGCGCGGCAGCCCCCGAAACAGTAGCAAAAGGATGGTGTTTGTAAGGTGGCAGAGTCAAGTCGGCATGAATTTCATCGGAGATGACAAACGTATGGCTTTCCGTACAAATATCAGCAATCCGGCGTAATTCGTCCACCGTCCATACACGCCCGCCCGGGTTATGGGGATTGCAGAGAATCAATACTTTGCATCCTTGTATATCCTTACGGAAACGCTCAAAGTCAATCTGATACTGTCCGTCTTTCAGGTCGAGCGGAGAGTAAACCACTTCGCGCTTCATGCGTTGCGTCACCAGGAAGAAGGGATGATAAACGGGAGTCATCACCATTACCCGGTCGCCGGGATTGGTGAAGCATTGCAATGCGAAGGCTTGACCGCGGACAATGCCGGGTACAAAAGTCAGCATCTCGCGAGTGACGTCCCAACCGTGGCGACGACTGAGCCAGCTACAAATGGAAGTATACCATTCCTCACACGCAGACGTATAGCCCAGCACTTCATGTTCAAGACGCTTCCGCAAGGCTTCCATCACAAACGGGGGCGTGCGGAAATCCATATCCGCCACCCACATGGGGAGGAGGTCATCGCGTCCCCATACACTCTTCACACCGTCCCATTTCACGGAGTCGGTACCACGGCGCTCTATTACTTCATCAAAATTGTAAGTCATATGCTTGCTTTTTTATAATTCAACGCATCAATTTGTCTTGTTTTTATACGACCCATTACCGCCACCTTATTTTTGTAAACAATAATCATATCGGGAAAAATATAAATACCGCCACATCCCACACTGCATGAGACAAGATAATAGCGGCAAAGCGGTTCGGAAAGAAACGGTAAAGCGCCCCCCATGCCGCCCCCACCACCAAAGCCGCCATGACCAGCATGAAGTTGCAGGAACCGGCATGCACCAGTGCATAAATCAAAGTAGCCACCACAAAACCCGCATTCGGATTCCAGCGTTTGGAAAGCGTGCGTTGCACATAGCCGCGCCAGAAAATCTCTTCCGCCGGCCCTATCAGCAACAGCAGCAATGCTGCCAGCAGCCAAGGAGACTCTCCCTCTTTCATCCCATAAATGGAGTCCACCTGCGGACGGGCAAAATCGAACATCCAAGATGACACCTTGTCTCCCAACCAGAAAACGCCCCACAAAGCAACAGCAATGCCAAGTCCCAGCAAGACATTCGGCAAGCTCCACTTCACCTCCCGCCACCAGCCGGGATTGAACAAGGTGGCAAACACGGACAGTGTGAGCGCAGAACCGGTCATCATCCACCAGAAATTCACGAAAGGAGCCGTCCAAGGCGAAAACATGACCGTCCACAGCACGGCAGCCAGCAGAATGGTAAAAATCAGCTTCTTCATGACAGCAGACCGGCTACAACGAACGACAACGTGAACAGCAGACTGAACAACAACTGGAGTTTTGCAGTCATCTCATCCAGACCGGCTATGGCACTTTCTCCCTTTCCGGGAAAACGGGACACCACCCGTACATTGCCTATGGCAGGAACCAGTGCCGGCATCACCAGCAGGGTCCATAAAGGAAGAGTTCCCGCAGCTATCAAGCCGGCTATCCAGCCAAAAGGAAAAAGGACTTCGGCACAATAAACGTACATCGACGCCTTTCCTCCCAGCTTCATGGCCAGTGTCTGAATCTCTGCACGGGCATCGGTACGCATATCCCGTGTATTATTGGCATGCAGAATGGCCACCGTAATCAGTCCCACCGGCAGAGCTATCCACAAGACATTCCAGTCAACTACTCCCGTAGCCACATAGCAGGTACCCAACGTCGGCAGCAAGGCATACGCCAAAAAGATGACGACATCGCCCAACGCACGATACTTGAGCGGCGGATAAAGCAACGAGCAAGCCGCGCCGCCTATACCGATGTACAGCAACGGCAACCCCGTACGCCACAGCAGGCCGACACCCGCAACAAGGGCAACTGCCAGCAATGCCATCGACAAGCCATATATCTCGCGCGGAGCAAACATCCCGTCGGTCAAGGTCTTGGCGCCAAAGGTATCCCTTGCATCGACCTTATGTTTGTAGTCAAAATAATCACTCCAGGTATTCCCGGCAGCGTGAAACACGACGATGTTCAGCAATGCCCAGATGCCGTTCACCCAGTTTATGTCCTGCCGCATCCAATACAGATATGCCAACGTCACCACCACCGGCATCGAAGAGGCGGGGAATGACCACGGACGCACCGCTATCATCCAATCTTTCAAAGAATGTTTCTTCATTTGTTATTTATCATTTATTTGTGCGCAAAAGTACGAAATATCTTCGCTTTTTTAAGTAATTTCGCGCACAAGATAAAAGAACCCCTTATGATAAAAGCTCTGTTTTTTGACATCGACGGAACCTTGGTCAGCTTCAAGACCCACGAAATTCCCGTTTCCACTATTGAAGCGTTGACTGCCGCCAAGGCCAAAGGCATACATATCTTCATTTCTACCGGACGTCCGCGCGTCATCATCAACAACTTGTCAGCCTTGCAGGAACGGAATCTGATAGACGGCTACATCACGATGAACGGCGCCTATTGCTTTGTAGAAGACACCGTTATCTACAAAAGCCCCATACCGACAGCGGAAGTGGATGCCTTGACAGCTTTCTGCCACGAACGCAACATCCCCTGCATCCTGGTGGGAGAGCACGACATCTGCGTGAACCAGCCCGGCGAAGTAGTGGAGGAAATCTTCCACCGCCAACTCAAAGTGGACCCCATCGAAGCAAAGCCCTATACCGACAGCCATGCCGACAAAGCCTTCTTCCAGCTGACTCCTTTTATCAACGCCGAGGAAGAAGCAATCATCCTGCCCGCCGTCCCCCACTGCGAGATGGGCCGCTGGCATCCTGCCTTCGTTGACGTGACAGCCAAAGGAAACACCAAGCAGAACGGTATCGACCAGATTATCCGCCACTTCGGCATCAAGCTGGAAGAGACCATGGCCTTCGGCGACGGAGGAAATGACATCAGCATGTTGCGCCATGCCGGTATCGGTGTAGCCATGGGCAATGCCAATGACGACGTAAAAGCTGCCAGTAACTACACAACCACTTCTGTTGATGAAGACGGCATCGCCAACGCCCTGAAATATTTCGGCATAGTCGGGAATCCATCATAAATCTGAAATCTTTTGAGCTTCGTTCCCGATACACAAAACAAAGAGTTTCAAGATGCCTTGAACCTCATCCAGTATACCCGTCAGTCCGTATTCCTGACGGGCAAGGCAGGTACGGGCAAATCGACCTTCCTGAAATATATCTGCGCGAATACGAAGAAAAAGCATGTAGTGCTTGCCCCTACCGGCATAGCCGCCATCAATGCCGGAGGCAGTACCCTGCACAGCTTCTTCAAACTGCCCTTCTACCCCCTGCTGCCCGACGACCCGAACTTCAGTCTGCAACGGGGACGCATCCACGAATTTTTCAAATACACCAAACCCCACCGCAAACTGCTGGAAGAACTGGAACTGGTCATCATCGACGAGATTTCCATGGTACGCGCCGACATCATCGACGCCGTAGACCGCATCCTGCGCGTCTATTCCCGCAACCTGCGCGAACCCTTCGGCGGCAAACAGATACTATTGGTGGGCGATGTGTTCCAGCTGGAACCCGTCGTCAAGGGAGATGAACGGGAGATACTGAACCGATTCTACCCTACCCCTTATTTCTTCTCTGCCAGGGTATTCGGCCAGATAGACCTTGTCTCCATCGAACTGCAGAAAGTATACCGGCAAACGGACAGCAAGTTCATCCATGTGCTGGATCACATCCGCAACAATACCGTCGGCTCTACCGAACTTCAGCTGCTCAACACCCGCTATGGCACCCAAATAGAGCAATCGGAAGCCGACATGTACATCACCCTCGCCACCCGCCGTGATAATGTGGACTACATCAACGACAAGAAACTGGCGGAACTTCCCGGTGACCCGGTCACCTTCTACGGCGAAATCATGGGAGACTTTCCCGAAAGCAGCCTCCCCACCTCGCAGGAACTGGTACTGAAACCGGGCGCACAAATCATCTTCATCAAGAATGACTTCGACCGCCGCTGGGTGAACGGCACCATCGGCGTCATCAGCGGCTTCGACCCTATTGAAGAGACCCTCTACGTCATCACCGACGACGGCAAGGAATGTGACGTCAAACGAGAGTCGTGGCGAAACATCCGCTACAAATACAACGAAGAAAAGAAACAGATTGAAGAGGAAGAGCTGGGTACCTTTACACAATATCCCGTGCGCCTGGCATGGGCCATCACCGTCCACAAGAGCCAAGGGCTGACCTTCAGCCGGGTAGTCATCGACTTTACCGGCGGCGTGTTTGCCGGTGGGCAGGCATACGTAGCCCTCAGCCGCTGCACCTCGCTGGAAGGCATCCAGCTGAAAAAGCCCATCAGCCGTGCCGATGTATTCGTGCGTCCGGAGATTGTCAGTTTCTCCGAACGCTTCAACAACCGCACCGCCATCGACCGTGCCTTGAAGCAAGCACAGGCAGACGTTCAATACGTTGCCGCCGCCAAAGCCTTCGACAAAGGGGATTTCGGCACTTTCCTGGATGAGTTTTTCAAAGCCATCCATTCCCGCTACGACATCGAGAAGCCCAACGTGCAGCGCCTCATCCGCCGGAAGCTGAACATCATCAACCGTCTGAAAGAGGAAAACCGTGCACTGAAACAAGCAGCATTGGAGAAAGAGAAAGCCCTTGTAAAGTATGCCCGCGAATACATCCTTATGGGTGACGAATGCCTGAAGCATGACATGAAGGAGGCAGCCATGAAAAACTATGAGAAAGCCGTCACCCTCTGTCCCAAATTCAAAGAGGCCTGGAAGAAGATAAAGAAACTGGAGAAAGAGATGCTAAAAAGGTGAATCGCTTGTTTATAAGCCGATTATTATCTATTTTTGCATGTAATATAAAACTCAAATCCATTTCTGCCATGCTTCTGAAACTTTATGAAAAAAATAACAATCCCGCCGACCTGCAGCAGGTGGTCGACCTACTGAATGACGGAGGTATCCTTATCTACCCTACCGACACCATGTATGCCATCGGCTGCCACGGACTGAAGGAGCGCGCCATCGAGCGCATCTGCCGTCTTAAAAATATCGACCCCAAGAAGAACAATCTTTCCATCATCTGCTACGACTTGAGCAAGGTCAGCGAATATGCCAAAGTGGACAACAGCACCTTCAAGTTGATGAAGCGTAATCTGCCCGGAGCTTTCACCTTCATTCTGAACGGCACCACCCGCCTGCCCAAGATATTCCGTAACCGTAAGGAGGTCGGCATCCGTATGCCGGACAATTCCATCATTCAGGAAATAGCCCGCCTGCTGGATGCTCCCATCATGACAACTACATTGCCGCATGATGACAATGAGGACATTGAATACTGCACAGACCCGGAACTGATTGACGAGAAATTCGGTGATATTGTCGATTTGGTAATAGACGGCGGTATCGGCGGTACGGAAGGCTCTACCGTAGTGGATTGCACCAATGGGGAGCCGGAAATCATACGCCAGGGGTTAGGCTGGCTGGACGAAGGATAAATATTGAATTCCGGCCACAATTTCCAAACCTTTTCAACTTCTTTTATGTTTCTTTACTAAGAAATACAGGAACTTTATGAGCACAAAAGAACAATACTGGAAATATTCATTGATAGCCATCATTATCGGGCTGGGAATCATTCTTTTCAGACAAATAGCCCCATTCATGGGCGGTCTGCTGGGAGCCTTGACTATCTATATCCTGGTGAGAAAGCAGATGATGTACCTTTCCGACAAGCGGAAAATGAAGCGCAGCATAGCTGCCACCCTCATTACGGCAGAGGCAATTCTCTGCTTTTTGGTTCCACTTGGGCTGGTGGTATGGCTGGCTGTGGTCAATCTTCAAAACATCAATCTGGACCCGCAAGCCATTATAGCTCCTTTCGAAGAAGCGGCCAACATCATTAAAGCCAAAACCGGCTACTATATCTTGGGGAAAGACACGGTGGCATACGTCATTTCAATTCTTCCCCGCATCGGGCAAGCCATCATGGGAGGTATCAGCAGTTTTGCCGTCAACATCTTCGTACTGGTCTTTGTACTCTACTTCATGCTGATAGGGGGCAAAAAGATGGAACAGTACGTCAACGACCTACTGCCGTTCAACGATGACAATACACAAAACGTCATCCACGAAATCAACATGATTGTCCGCTCCAATGCCATCGGCATCCCCTTACTCGCCGTCATACAAGGAGGAGTAGCCATGATAGGCTACTGGATTTTCGGTGCTCCCAACATCTTGTTCGCCGGTTTCCTGACCTGCTTCGCCAGCATCATCCCAATGGTAGGAACAGCGCTGGTATGGTTTCCGATAGCTGTCTACATGGCATTGATAGGCAACTGGGTTCAAGCTATCGGCCTGGCCATCTATGGCGGTGCAGTCATTTCACAGCTCGACAACCTGATACGCTTCATCATCCAGAAGAAAATGGCAGACATTCATCCGCTTATCACTGTCTTCGGAGTTGTAATCGGCTTGTCCCTTTTCGGATTCATGGGTGTCATCTTCGGGCCACTGCTCTTGTCACTATTCTTTCTGTTCGTGGATATGTTTAAAAGAGGGTATTTGGATGCAAGGGGGAAGACGACGGAATAAGTACTTAATAAAGCATGACCATAATAGGGTTACCTTCCTCTTCTACTCCCATTCTCCGTTGATTATCATCACTGAGTTCATCCGGTTGTAACAAAGCAAAAAAATGTCCATCCGAAGTGACTCCCCTGATTTGGATATGCTGATTATTCATTTTATCAAATAAGCTATCACCCTTTTGGCAAACAACAGTTTTCTTTTCCTTATGGTAAAATCCACAATATGACTGACTTTCTTCTAAATATAAGCTTGTATGAAAATGGAAATAGATGTACTCTGCATTCTCCAGAATATAGTCTATGGCTATTTTTTTATCACATCCTTCTACATCCAATTGCTGCTGCTCATTCCAGTGCCACTCACCCAGTTCAAAAACCAGATATGGAGTAAGTCCCTGCTCTGAAATAGTATAGATAGTATCATTAAAAGCTTGTTTCACTCGGATGGCATCCTTAGATTTCCATAACGAAGGGCTATTGATTGCCGTATAATATTTCCGGTCACCAACAAATTCTGCCATTGCCAAGTCACCTCCATAAGCAACATTGCCCCCCAACAAATTTGAAACCGACAAAACCTCATCCATGGGAAGCAGGGCTGAATTCCATGTAGCAATACCGGTCAATGACATCGTATTTCTATCCATATAAAAGACTGATGGCGTCTCCGGAGAGAGTTTCATTTTATTATGTCCCCAAATTCTGTCCGCATCCATCAAATAGTAATTTTGGGACAGAATACAATTGACTGTATCTTGCAATCGAATTCTATCCTTATATTTCCCATCAAATCCATATAGTAGGAAATCATTATTCCATCCCAATAGATAAACGGTTCTCCGAACCGCATCAGCCCAAAAGCTCACTTTCCCCCATGAATCCTTTGCATATCCTTCCGGATCAGTACCTACGTGTCCAATATCCCGAATATACTTCCCGTTAGTACGGTCAAAAAGTTTCAGATTCTGATGGACAGAAGATACCAATATCGCACTATCCATAATTATGCACTCCGAATATTTTCCTATAATAGCCTGCTCATTAGTCTCCAAAGGAATATAACTTATGCTGGAAAACAAATTTTGTACAGATTGTCCTTCTGACAATCTACTCATTGCTTCCGCAACATTAATTACATTGCCATCAATCTGCTTTTCGGAACACGAAGTTACAACCAACATCAATAATAAAAAGAATTTCCACATATATCTCATACCATTTCTATTCATTACTCTGAAAGTAGTAAAATATCACTTATCATCATTAATTACATTATTTAATCGATTCCGGCTCCATCACAAGGCGAAAACCTCCATACTCGTCACTATAATTCTCAATGTCGTAATCAATGTACGACACCCGACACCCCTCTGCTGTTCCTCCCCAACTTCCACCTCGCAATATTCGGCGGAAAAAAAGATAAGTACCCTCAAAAGGCCATCCCGGATGGATAGACTTACCACCTTGCTTGTATTCTTTAGTGTACAAATCACCGCACCACTCCCAAACATTGCCACTCATATCATACAATCCCAATTCATTGCTTTTTTTCAGACCTACCGGACGGGTAGTTCCAGCTTCTCCATATTGTCCGCCAGAGGAATTCCCAACATACCAAGCCACCTCACTTACCTGATTGCTGCCACTGTATTTATAGTGCTTACTTTTGTGTCCACCACGCGCTGCGTATTCCCATTCGGCCTCAGTCGGAAGACGAAATGTTTTACCGGTCATAGCATTTAATCTACCGATAAACTCCTGCGCATTTTTCCAGCTTACATTTTCCATCGGGCAATCTCCGCATCCCCCATTAAACGGCAAAATGGAATCAGTATCCATAACCGCCCTCCACAGCCTTTGAGTAACTTCATATTTTCCTATGTAAAAATCAGATACCGACTCCTTACGTGCTGGTTTCTCGTTATCCTCACAGTCACATCCCTGCTCATCTGTACATCCCATCATAAATGTACCTCCTTTCACAAAAACCATCTCAATAGAATCCCCATTCACAACAACTACAAGTTGCTGAATAGGAGTTTCATTCGACTGACATCGAATAAAAACAGTTATAAGACATATTGCCAAAACAACAGTCAATGCTTTAACTCTTCTTTTCATACTTTCATTAAGAACATTCTCTTCCTTAGTATTTCATACTATATATACGAATAGCACAAACATACTAAAAACAAATGAATTACGAAATTTACATAGAACTATTTTTCATATTCCACCACTTTCCTCAACGGAGCCAACAACCTTTCCAATACATTCTTGTCAGCAAGGATAATGTCTGCCGTACCTTTCAACTCACGCGAAACAGGCAGCTGTTTGCCGTAGTTGGTCTGCATGCCGTCAGGCAAAGTTATTTCTACTATATACATTCCCTCTTCCGTTGGAGCAGGAGAGATACTTGCAACCTGCCCTTTTACATAGCCAAACTCCTGGTCGGGATAATTATTCAGACGTATATGCACCCGCTGTCCCACATGTACCTTACCCGAACCCTGCAAAGGAAGTAGAGCCTTACCTAACACCCTTGAACTGTCGGATGGCTGAATCGTGAAAACCGTCTCACCGGCTTTCACATTCTGGTTACGACTCCAAACCGTCATAAAAGTAACCTTCCCCCTGACCGGACTTTTCAATAAATAAGAGTGCTCCCATGCACTCAATTGCGCGGCTAACTGCCCTATGGCATTCTTTAAATCAGTCCGACGACTCTGTTCCTCATCGTATGCTTGCTTACGTATATCCAACATATTCTCCTCATGTTGCACCAACTGCATTTCTGCCTGAAGCAAACTCATACGTACCTCTTCTTTAGAACGCAAACTTTGCAAATATCTGCTTCCAGACTCCTCAAATTCCGCAGCAATCATCGCCTTGCGCACATATAAAATAGAATCACGGATATACATACTCTCGGCAAGCTTTATATCCTTATCAATCAACTCATATTCCCGCTCTGCCAACCGAAGATAGGAGCGTTGTCCACCCAGTTGTTTTTCCTGAAAACGAAGTTTCCGAGCGTAATAGTCCAACTCCATAAAACGTGCATATTCTGTAAGTGAAGTAATGAAAGCTGCAAAAGCCGATTGCAGTTCCCCCAACTGCCAGCGCCTGCCGGCAAAAAACTCCACCCCTTCCCGCCAGTCATAATCTTGCGCTTCCCAGGCTTTCATCCTCTCCTTAAGAAAACGCACATCTTCAGAAGACGCAGCATTGCCAATCACTCCTAAATCCGCATCCGTACTCACCAGACTCCCATTCTTCACATAAAGTGTATCCAGCTTCCCCGTAGCATGTGACAGCACAAAGGCGGGAGGCTCTTCCGTAGCCAGAGTCACCTCTGCCGCCAAGGTGTCCGGATACCTGAATATCCAACAACCAACCAGTATCATCAGCAAAATCAACGCCAAGACAGTGATTCCACACCTTACTACCCAGGGAGAGATATGGTTCATCACCTCCTGCACTTCTTCACTGCGGAGTTCTATATCTTTATATTTCTTTTCTTCCTCCATTCATTAACTACCCAATTCCAACTGGTTCTTAACCAGCCGGTAATATAGTCCTTTCCGCTCCGTCAGTTCCCGATGGGTACCTTCCTCCACAATGCATCCCTTATCCAGTACCACAATCTTATCGGCATCCTTCACCGTGCTGAGCCTATGCGCCACTACCACCACGGTTTTTCCTTTATAGAATTCATGCAGATGTTCCATAATCTCTTTTTCATTATTTGCATCCAAGGCATTGGTGGCTTCGTCGAAGAAAAGAAATTCCGGATTTTTATACACAGCACGTGCTATCAGCAAACGTTGTTTCTGCCCTTGGCTGATACCATTCCCCTCCATACCGATTTTGGTGTTATATCCCAATGGAAGAGAATCTATAAAATCACGGATATTGGCCACCGTCACGGCGTGACGTAGCCGCTCCACATCAACCTGCTCCTCTCCCACAACAATATTCTGCGCAATGGTTTCCGAAAAGATAAAACCATCTTGCATCACGGCTCCCGTCTTGGCACGCCACAAATGAGGATTTATGTTCTCCAACGAAGCATCACCCACCTTCACAGCCCCCTTATTGGGCGAATAGAAACCAAGCATCAGTTTCACCAGAGTAGTCTTTCCACTCCCGCTCGCACCTACAATAGCTGTCACTTTATGTTCGGGAATCACCAAAGAGACATTATCCAGCACATAGTCTCTATCCGCTCCATCGTAACTGAAGCACACATTTTCCATTCTCAGCTCCCGCTTCTCAGGCAAAACAGACAATTTGGAAGCAATATCCTGCTCCTCATCCGGTTTCCCATGTACCTCATTCAGCCGTTCCAGACTTATCTTGGCGTCCTGAAACTGCTGCGCAAATCCTATAAAAGAAGAGACCGGCGCACTGAGCTGACCGATGATATAAGTCAGAGACATCATCATACCCAGTGTCATCTCCCCTTCCACCACCGCCTTTGCCGCAATAAACGAGATTATAATATTCGTGGTCTGATTGAAAAATACAGAACCTACTTGTTGTACTTGCCCCAAAGCCAACCCTTTTACGCTGATTTTAAACAGTTTCACCTGAATACGCTCCCACTGCCAGCGCTTCTGTGTCTCGCAGTTATTCAACTTTATTTCCTGCATAGCGGTCACCATCTGCACAAGGTTACTCTGCTCTCCGGCTGCTTGTGCAAACCGACGGATATCCAATTCACGGCGATATTTCATAAAAGCAAGTATCCAGGCAATATACAAGCTGTTACCTAAAAGAAAGATTCCCAATACCACCAAATTGTAGTAAGCAAGTACAATAGCAAAGATGAAAAAACTGACAAAGGAAAAGAGCGTACTAATAGAAGAACCTGTCAGAAAATTCTTTATACGGTCATGGTCACCAATGCGCTGTATAATGTCTCCCACCATCTTCGTATCAAAAAAATGAAGCGGCAACTTCATCAACTTTGCCAAAAAGTCCGAAATAAGGGAGATGGATATACGCGTATTCACATGCAACAATATCCAGCTACGGATAAACTCTACCGATAGTTGTGATACCGAGATTATAATCTGCGCAACCAGCACTAAGGTAATAAAGCTCAAATTTCCGTCACTGATACCCACATCCACCAAGGCTTGCGTAAGAAAAGGTAGGATAAGCTGAAGTAAGCTCACCACCAACATGCCCAATATCAGCTGAAACAACTCTTTCCTATAGGGAGTCAGATAACGGAAGAAAAAACGCAACCCTCTTTCTTTCAGTTCCGGTTCTCCCTCACCATTATAAAAGTCAGGAGTGGGTTCCAGTGCAAGTGCAGTCCCCTTCTCTTCTCCGTCCGATTTGGTAGCTAACCAGCATCGCTTCAATTCCAGTTCATTATACGTAACCAACTGAGTTGCAGGGTCTGCTATTCTAAACGAGTATTGCCCTTTCTTTTTCTTAACATCATAGCAAACCACAAAATGACTCTGATTCCAATGCAAAATGCAAGGCAGAGGAACATCTTCCGCCAATTGTTCAAAAGAGACACGAACTCCGGACGTTCTGAAACCAATAGACTCAGCGGCATCGCTGATGCCTAACATGGAAACACCATTGCGAGAAATAAAAGAACGGGCACGCAAAGTCTGCAAAGAATAGCTCTTACCATAAAACTTAGCTATCATACGTAGGCAAGTAGGACCACAATCCATGGCATCAAGCTGACGATAATATGGGAATACGTCCACTTATTCAATTGGTATATTACATCATTAGTGTCCACTAAAAAATCATAGTCGTTCT
>NZ_JBCNZM010000034.1:0-12355 GCF_040227615.1 Bacteroides sp. RTP31139st1_H2_RTP31139_211217
GTTCTATGTGGCCTCACGGGTGTGGCAGGCTCTTTCGAGAGCCGAGCCGATTGACATTTATCCGCTCTTCAGACCTTTTTGTCTGGGGGTGTGCATCATGTTTTTCCCCACATTCGTTCTGGGGACTATCAACGGTATCATGAGTCCGGTGGTCACCGGCTGCCACAGTATCATGGAAGGCCAGACACTGAACATACGGGAGTATTCCGAGAAGCGGCAGAAACTGGAATACGAGGCGATGACGAGAAATCCGGAAACGGCGTATCTGGTCGATAACGAGGAATATGAACGCCAGATCGAGGATCTGGGATGGTCGCCTTCGGATTTGAAGGCCATGGCGGGCATGGCGGCGGAACGCCTTAAATACCAGGCCAGGCAGAGCGTGAGCAATTTCTTCCGCAGCTTTCTGGAACTGCTGTTCCAGTCGGTTTCGCTGGTACTGGACACGCTGAGAACCTTCTTCCTGATCGTATTGAGCATTCTGGGACCTTTGTCATTCGCCATATCGGTGTACGACGGCTTCCACAATACAATGATCCAATGGATTTGCCAGTATATCAGCATCTATCTGTGGCTGCCCATATCCGACCTGTTCAGCTCCGTGCTGGCAAGGATTCAGGTGCTGATGATCGAGAAGGACATCGCCGCACTAAGCGATCCCGCCTATGTGCCCGACGTGAACAATTCTGCTTACATCATCTTCATGCTGATAGCCATTGTCGGGTATTTCACTATCCCGACAGTATCAATGTGGGTGATTCAGGCATCGGGAGCCGGTAATTATGGCAAACAGGTGAACTCGTGGTCGCTAAAGGGCGGACGTGCTGCTGCCGCCATCACCGGTGCTTCCATCGGGCATATAGCCGGCAAGTTAAGAGGAAGATGAACCAACGTAAATATTAGAGATGTATGGAATTTAAAAGTTTAAAGAATATAGAAACGAGCTTCCGGCAAATTCGCACGATGGGGATCGTGTTCGTTTCGCTCTGTGCTCTGGTTACCGGCTATGCTCTCTGGAGCTCCTACCGGTTCGCCGAACGGCAGAGGGAGAAAATCTATGTGCTGGACAATGGGAAGTCCCTGATACTTGCTCTTTCCCAAGACCTTTCGCAGAACAGGCCGGTGGAGGCGAAAGAACATATCCGGCGTTTCCACGAGCTGTTTTTCACCTTGTCGCCCGACAAGGCGGCTATCGAGTCGAATATCCGCCGGGCGTTGTTCCTGTGCGACGAGAGTGCGTTCCGCTACTACAAGGACTGGGAGGAAAAGGGGTATTACAACCGTATAATCTCGGCCAATATCAACCAGAGCATCCGGGTGGACAGCGTGGCGTGCGACTTCAACAGCTACCCGTATGTGGTGACAACTTACGCACGGCAGTCGCTCGTCAGGTCGAGCAACATCACGGAACGGAGCCTTGTAACCCGTTGCCGGCTGTTGAACTCGGTCAGGTCGGACAATAACCCGCACGGCTTCACGATGGAGCAGTTCAATATCGTGGAGAACCGGGATTTGAGAACCGTTGAACGATAACTTAAAAAAAGAGAGGAAATGAACCGATTGAAAAAATGGATCAGGTATGTGCCTGACAGGATAGACGACGGACTCCGCTATCTGTGCGGACGGATGTCGCCCGATGTACGGCTCGTCTGCGTGGTGGCCATGCTCACCGGCTTCGGCTGTCTGTCGATATACATGACGGTATCTTCGATATACCGCATCGGCAGGCATGAGGGGGAGCAGTTGCAAATGGAGCATATCAGGCGGATGGAACTGTACAGGGGGATAAACAAGGATAGTATAAACATTAAAAATCAGGTGGATTATGGAGAACCTAAAAAATCAGGAACGGCAACCGGCGAACGCTGCAACGTCTGAAAAAGCGGAAGAGAAAGGGCAAACGCCGAAACAGGGGAAGAAAGAGGCCAGACCTCTGACTCCGGAAGAGATGCTCAAACGAAAGAAGATGCTCGTGTATCCGTTGTTCTTTCTCGTGTTTCTGGGAGCGATGTGGCTGATATTCGCTCCTTCTGACAGCGACGAGCCATTAAGGGAGGGATTCAACGTGGATGTCCCGATGCCGGAGGACAAGGGGCTGCCGTCGGATAAAAAGACCGCCTACGAACAAAGTGCCTTTGAAAAGAAACAAAAGGAGAAAATGAACACGCTCCAGGATCTGGCGGTATCGCTGGAACAGGAAGAGCCGGTGGCAGACGAGGTATTCCTGACGGAAGAGGACACGGACAACGGCAGTCCGTCTATCCGTTCCTCCGCCAATGCCTATCAGGACATCAACCGGCAGTTGGGCAGTTTTTATGAAACACGGCCTGCGGAAGATGACCAGAAAACGCTGGAACTGGAATGGCGTATTCAGGAGCTGGAGCGTCAGGCGGAGGAAGAGCGCAAGGCCAGAGAAAACGGTGAGGAACAACTGCGGCTGATGGAGAAGTCCTACGAGATGGCGGCAAGATACATGCCGGGCGGTGGTGAAACCAAACAGGTCGCCGTGTCCTCCTCTACGGGTAAAATGCCGGTCTGCCCGGTTACGCAGGTAGCGGAACGGGTGGTCAGCCTGCTGGCCGCACCCTTGTCCGATGAAGAGTTCGCCAGACAGTACGGTAAGCCCAGAAACATGGGTTTCCACACGGTGGGGACAGTCCGGAGCCGTACGGAAAGGAACGGTATCCGTGCCTGCGTGTACAGGACGGTAACGGTTTCGGGCAGCGACGGTCAGGAGGTGGGACTCCGCCTGCTGGAGCCGGTGCAGGCCGGAGAGTTGTACATACCCGCCAACACGATACTGACCGGCACGGCGAAAATCAGCGGTGAACGCATGGAAATCACCGTTTCCTCGGTCGCCTTTCAGGGAACAATCCTGCCGGTGGAGCTGGACGCTTATGACACGAGGGGCATGAAGGGCATTGAGGTCAGGGGATCGCAGGAGCTTACCGCCGTCAAGGAGATGGCGGCCAACATGGGTTCGGCAATGGGAAGCAGCATCAATATCTCCAGCAATGCCGGTGCACAGCTGGCTGCGGACTTGGGCAAAGGGGTGATACAGGGGGCATCGCAATACCTTTCCACAAAGTTCAGGAGTGCCAAGGCGACTTTGAAGGCGGATTACGAGCTATTGCTCGTGTCAAGACAATAAACGGTTAAAATCAATTTATTAATCAAGAAAAAACAACAAGCATGAAAAAAGTAATTTTAATGATGGCTTTTGCCATTGGTATGACCGGTGCGTATGCACAAAAGACCGTGAAAGTGGAAAAGACGGGAAATGACACGGAAGAAACGGCGGATTCCGGAGAAACGGGAACCACGCCGCTGCCGGATAAGGAGGACGCAAGGCGCAGCCCGTCCACCGGTGATTTGTTTGACGGGCTGACACGTCCGGTGACATTCGACCGGATGGTTCCTCCATACGCCTTGGAGGTGACATTTAATAAAACTGTACACCTTATCTTCCCGGCTGCTATCAAGTATGTGGATCTGGGATCGGCTGACATTCTTGCCGGCAAAGCGGACGGTTCGGAGAACGTGCTTCGGGTGAAAGCGGCGTTGAGGGACTTCTCCCGTGAAACGAATCTGGCGGTGATCACGGATGACGGCAGCTATTATACATTCAACGTGAAGTATGCGGACGAGCCGGCCAAGCTGAATATCGAGATGAAAGACTTCATCCATGATGGCGAGGCGGTGAACCGGCCGAACAACTCGCAGGAAATCTACCTTACGGAACTCGGCAGCGAGTCCCCGCTGCTGGTACGGCTGATCATGAAGTCCGTCTATGACAACAACAAACGTCTGGTGAAGCATATCGGCTGCAAGCGCTTCGGTATCCAGTATATCCTGAAAGGGATTTATACGCACAACGGTCTGCTTTATTTCCATATGGAACTGAAAAACGCTTCCAACGTGCCATTCTCCGTTGACTTTGTCACTTTTAAGGTGGTGGATAAAAAGGTTGCAAAACGTACCGCCATTCAGGAACAGGTTATCGTGCCGCTTCGTGCCTTCAACTATGTGACGGCGGTTGACGGAAAGAGCAAGGAACGGACGGTATTTACCCTGCCCAAATTCACCCTTCCGGATGACAAGCAGCTGGTTGTCGAGATGAACGAACAGAACGGGGGAAGGCATCAGCGGTTTATTCTGACCAACGCCGAGCTGATTCGTGCCAGAGTCATTAACGAGCTGAAGGTGAAATAGTATGAAAAGGGTCTCTGTTATTATATGTATACTTTTGTGCTTTGTCCTGACGGACAAGGCACATGCCCAACGTTGCCTGCCCGGTACAAAAGGGCTGCGTATTACCGCCGGCATGACGGACGGCTTTCACACTGCGGACAAACGTAACGAGCTGGGTTACCATTTCGGGATGGGAATGGACAGATATGTGAACGGCTGCCATAAGTGGGTATTCGGTGGCGAGTATCTCCAGAAGTATTATCCATACAAGGACATACGTGTCCCGGTTTCCCAATTCACTGCGGAAGGCGGCTATTATTATAATTTCCTTTCGGATGCCAACAAGGTGTTTCTCTGCTATGCCGGCGGTTCGGTGTTGGCGGGATATGAAACCGTGAATTGGGGCACAGGCATGCTGTTCGATGGTTCACGCCTGTGTGTCGGGGATGCATTTGTCTATGGCGGTGCGGTATCGCTGGAGATAGAAACCTACCTTGCCAACCAGGTGGTATTGCTGTTCCATGCACGTGAGCGTTGCCTCTGGGGAAATGACAGCGGACACTTTCATTTCCTGTTCGGGGTGGGATTGAAAATTATTTTGAATTGATAAAACAATAATAGAATGAAAAAGATGATTGAAAGCATGATTATAGCAGGTTGTATGCTGGTAGCCTTGTTATATATGACCGCCTGTTCTGACAAATTGGACGTTCAGCAGATGTATGAGTTTGATCTGGCGACCTTGCCGGTGCAGACGACAATCGTAAAGGGCGAGGAAGCGGAAATCCGTTGTCAACTTGTAAGAAGCGGCGAGTATCAGGACACCAAATACTTCATCAGGTACTTCCAACCGACAGGCAAAGGGGAGCTTCGCATGGAGAACGGTACGGTTTTGTTGCCGAACGACCTGTATCCGTTACCGGAAGAAACATTCAGGCTCTATTACAGGTCATTTGGCACAGACCAGCAGAAAATAGACATTTACATTCTCGATTCCTTCGGTCAGGTTGTGCAAAAGTCTTTTGCCTTTAATAATGAAGCGGAAGATGAAAAGGAGGATACCGAATGATTTATGCCGGATATACCCCGAAAAAAAAGCAGCGATAACGCTGAGTAGAGAAACTGAATGAAAATCTAATAAGATAGCTCCCCTTACCGGAATGGAAACCGGTAAGGGGAGCTTGTTCCTGTATTATTTCTTGTCCTCTTTCTTTTTAAGCCACTCGTTGTATTGTCGCCTGCACTCTTCCAATGTGGGCTTCACACAGGAGAAAAGTTCGTTGTCTGCCGTATCCCTATAATCATAGTGATAGAACGTGCGCCTTTTCCGTCCTACGGTCATTTGGAATTTTTCATATTTCTCACCCGTCTTGCAGGTTGAAACTCCGTTCTCGTTCATTTTTGTTGCCATAACTTATGATTTTATAGTTCGTGAATATTAAAACAGACTTAACTGTCGGGGCTGTGTGTATTTCCGCTTGATTTCCAACAGTTTTCCTTTCAGACTGCGGATAACCTTTGGGTTGTAATTGCTTCTGTCGGAAACAGACCAACGTTCCGCTTTATTGTATTGTTGCTCCAACAGGCGGATTCCTTGTCGGATAGCTTCCTTATAATCTCTGACAGGTTCATCCCAAACGGACGGGTGGCTACCGCCTCCGGCTGTGCCGGTACACCAGTCGATGGCTACCGCATACGTCCCGTCAACGGATTGCCCGATATGGATCGTGTTGAAGGTGTCTAACTTGATTTCCTCTATTATCGGCAACATGCCATTTATCCAACCGTGTTCGTTGAACTGCTTGCCGACATAACCGAAAATCATCCCTCTTTCATACGTGCGTACATTGAGTATGATATGTCGTACACTCTTGCCAAAACTCTCGAAATAAGCGATTTGTTCCGTGTCATTACGGCGTACTGCCAACAAGTAACGGAGGACTGCACTACGCTCTACCCTGCAAGGGTTGTACTCTACAATCTCCTGCAATTTCTCTTCTCGTGTCATTTGGGATATTGGTTTCATATCATTTATGTATTAGAGGGTTAAAATGTTGCAATGAATAATCGGCTTTGGATGAACTGCATGCTTCCTTTGGAAATGCGCTGGTTGCACCAGAAATGGTGTGAGCCGTAGCCGTAGGTGAAAAACTCGTCCAGTTCGGTCGTTTCCCGAAGTTTGTCAATGGATTGGCGGAGTTCCTCTTCTGTCCGGCAAAAGAGAAGGGTGTTTACCAGTCGGATAAGGAGTGCAGGGATTTTTTCATCCCATGCACAAATTGTGGTTTCAAACGTTACGTTCATATTTTTCTGATTTATTCATTAGACAGTCATTTTCAAAATCTCTCTCCAGTATATCGGCTCCACCTCACTGAGAAGGAAATCGATAAAATCTTTTCTCGCTTCTTTGCACAATTCCTGGTAAAGCTCTCCAAAGGTGGTGATGTTGCCGTTCAGGTAGGTTTCCACCATGTACTCGAAAATGTTGCTTACCTCGTAATATCTGCACTGCTGTGCGACAGTCCTGCTGTATCGTTTCATAAGGCTTTATTTATAAAGATTTATAATGATTCTGTTCATTATCCGTGCTTTTCCTACGGTATAATAAGTACCGCCATAGGGCTGCTTGTCCCAATAGGCTAAAACAATCTCGGAGTTGTCAATCAGGTAGTCGTTCCTGTGGTGGAAGCAGCCTTTGCGGTAATCTTCTCGGAGAATGACCGTTTCATCGGCAGTTTTCATTATCCGGTCGTATAAGGACTTGTTCTCCGGCCGGTATCTGTTTGACTGCCGGCTGAACGGCACAACGGCAATGAGTCGAATGTCCGTGTATTCCGCTTTAAGGGCAGTTACCGCTTGGGCTGCAAGCAAATCGAAGCCTTCCGCCATTCCGCTTAGAAAGTAGCGATAGCCCAGACTATACAACCTTCTTACTTGCGAAACTATATCCAGATAAAGATGCAGCATACCGACTTGGAGGATACGCTCTGAACGGTGTCCGGTGAACGCTACTGATTTTGTAATATCCATTGTCATAACTGTATGTGTTAAAGAATTAATAACCAAATGATAATCCCGACTACGACTGCAAAGGAGAGAATGGAAACCAGACACCCCCATGCGGAGCGGATCACGTCCGTTATCAGTTCTTTTGCGAGCCATAAACCGATAAACCACGCTAAAAGACTGCCACCGTACAGACTCCAACAGCAGCCTGAAAGAAGGAGCCGAACTAACCAGCCAAACAATTTATGCAGAGGCAGATTGAGTCTGTTCTTATTTCCTTTATGTATTTCTCTTGCTGTTTTCATAATCACGACATTTTTTTTATGCATTGACGAGTTGAGCTGACTTATTTCATGTGCGTCAAAAGGTCGGGTTTAGGAAAAACAAGGTTTTGGGTAAAAATACCTCGTGCCATTATGGCGCAGGGAAGATTTTTTTCAAAACCGGAACGGCTTGACCTTGTTTTTCCGTTAAGAACCCGAAGTACCTTTGCACTTGAATAAGTTAGTTTAATTCGTTCCTTTGCTTTAAATGTGGAGTGATGGCTACTGAAAACAGTGAGAGAAATACCCCGAAGGAAGTTAGCCTTAAACTTTGCTTAAAATCGTTGTGTTATAAATCCCTTATACATAAAGCGATGATTAATACGAAAAAAATTCTACCTTTGTGTTAGCGATGCAAATAGCATCGTGTAATCTGTTCGTTTACCGTAGTCCAGAAATCGCCAATTTCAAAAATACAGAGGAAAATGAACCGGGTAGGTTATATACTTTGACGTAACCTGTCGGTTCACTCTGTATTGAGCGTTTGGCGATGCTTTGGACTTGTGACTGGCAGCGTTACGTCAATTTAATATAATAACGTTATTGTTATGGATTTACAATCGACTCTCCTGAAAGGAGTAGTCCGGTCTTCAGAAGATGGGCTTTTCTATCTGTTTCCCATTCAGAGTCTATCTACATTGCAAGAGATGAAAGGGCATTTGACCTGTGCGATAGATGTCTTGAGCAATCCGGATGAAAGTGATGTGGAAAAGCGTTTGGACGCAGTTCGGACATTGAACAGCCTTGTGGCTGCATTGAGTGTTAATGACGGTGATCACTATGATGTGATAGATACTGCCTTTGAGGAGATCAGAGAGTAAAAAAACAGAGCGATATAATAAAAGCCTTCCTATTTCAAAACCGGAAAAAAGAAAGGTGTTGTACTGTCCAATGTGTGATTCATCGCGCTTGTTTGTACAACACTTTTCTGCGGTTTTGTATGGATGAAAGATTGTTCCGGTTCCGGAAGAATGGGAACGTTTTTTCTACTGATAATAATGTGGCTTTTATTCCGTTATTGAGGTTGGGGATTGAAATGTAAGAACTTCATCTGTTCCGTTATTAATCTGTTCCTGTTCACGCTCTTTACGCCGTATTTCTTTTTCCTTCTTTTTTGTTTTAGTCTTTATTTCCTGTTCTTTAAGGATTTGCTTTAGGGGCTTGACTACATCAGGACGTTCCTTTTTGAAACGTTTATAGAAGATCTCTTCTATAAATTCCGGTAAGGGGGCTTTCCACGGTTCTTGCCGGTGGTTGTCTATCTTGCCGAGTTTATCGGGATTGAGTCCAAGTTCACGGGCCATTTGTACATGGGTATCCGATAGCCGGTGTTTCTTTTGGGTGACTATCCATTTTTCGATCTGGGATTTCTTGATTGCCATATTACTTTTGATTTTCAGACTTTATTGTTTTACCTAAAAACAAACCGGTAACGGATTTTGCACCGAGTTGTATCAGTTTGCATTTCATTTGCGTGAAATTCTCGCCGGAAGAGATAATGTCGTCTATTAAAAATACGTCCCGGCCCTTAAAATAATCGGGATGAAAGATCAAGTTGGATAACTTGTCTTGTCCGTGAGTTCCTTTCATCTGCTCACGGTCTTCTTTTATCCATGTGGCACGAAATCCGTCCACGACTTTAAGCCGACGTGAGAGAAGGCTACAAAAACGGGCGAAGCGGGTGATGTTCCGTTCACGGGTTGCCGCCGGTATGGGGATCAGCACGGCGTTGGCGGCTTTCTCCTTAAAGAACGGCATCCGGGCGATACAAAGCGAGAAGATCTTGGCGACAAGAGCTGCTTGTCGTCCTTCTTTAAATCTAAATACCAGATTGCTCGTCTTTCTGTCAGATACCGATATGTCCTTGCATCTGGTCGGGTAATAATCGTGGATATAGAAACACAAGGCTCCGTTGATACGCATCTTGCCTTTGAAATGGGTATTGTATGGGAAGAACTGGCGCACGAAATCGCTCTCGAAAGTAAAGTGGAGTATATCACGCCAAAGGGTGAGCGTGGTTTCATCCTGTACCCGATAGAGTTCTCCGTTGATACTTTCTTTATCCGATAAACCAATGCCGATTATCAGGTGGTCATTGAAAGTGTCTTTTGATACAATATACCAATCAAAAGATTGGCAGATGCTCACGATGTCACAGTTATTGGTGCAAAGGAAGTAGAAGGTATTGTCAGACCTCTGGATAATCAGAAACTCGCCGGACATTTCGGAAAGGCGAAAATAGTTGCTGACATGGGCTTCCTCCACCTCGCTGAAGGATACGGATATGGTGAGGTTTTCTATCATGACATTGTTATTTGGCGTAAAGATAGAAATTTCGAGAGAAAAAGAGGCCTTGCCCGTTGGATTTTCGGGTAAGGCTCGCTATTTACAGGTTTCTATGCACGTTAGTTATAAGAAATGGTAGTCCGGTTGCTGTCGGGATGGAAAACAACAAGGACTTCGGGCTTTTTCTCTTGCAGGCGTTTGTACTCGCACAGGGAGTTGAGTACCCACTCACGAAACAGCTTCGTGCAATAGGTGTTGATGCGGAAGCTGAGAAATATGATCGCTTCCAGATTATAATAGGTAACAATGCTTTTGTTCTGTTTCTCGGTTATGGTCACGTCGCCGTCGTAAAGCAGGCGGGATTTGAAGATGGAGCGCACATTGGCGTCTATTGTCTGAACGAACACTCCGAACAGACGGGCAAGTTCGTGCTTGGTCATCCATACGTTGCCGTTCTCTATCTTTACACTGACGATGGGTTGTTCATCCTTGTTTTCCAAACCGGTGATGGTGATGTATCCTCTATTTTTCATAAGGCGTTGTTTTTTTTAATGGTGTGACAATATAATGATTTGTTTATTCATACAGCGTTTTGCGTCGTACCTTTTTGCATATTTTTTAGTTTTCGATCCAGCATATTCATGTCATGGCTCAACTTTCTGTCCACCACACGGGCATAAATCTGTGTGGTCTGAATGTTGGTGTGTCCGAGCATCTTGGATACGCTTTCAATGGGAACGCCTTTGGTAAGGCAGATTTCCGTGGCGAACGAATGCCGGGCGAGATGGTAGGTGATCCGTTTGTTGATTTGGCAAATTGCGGCTATCTCCGCCAAATATTCATTCATCTTCTGGTTACTGATTACCGGAAGCAATCTTCCATCTTTCAACTTGCCCTCGTATTTGGCGAGAATATCCAACGGTATTTGCAGTAGGGGAATGAATGATTCCACGCCGGTTTTACCCCTGTCTTTCATAATCCACTTCTTGCCGTCCACCCCGATCTTTATGTCCTCGCTTGAAAGCGTATAGATGTCACAGTAGGGCAAACCGGTATAACAGCTAAAGATGAAAGCGTCACGCACGTGTTCCAACCGCTTTGATTTGAACTCCTTATAATAGATCGTGTCAATTTCCTCCTGCGTGAGATACCCTCTGTCGGTCTTGTCAAAATTGAACCTGAAATTCCCGAAGGGATCAATGAAGCTCAATCCGCTTTTCTGGGCAAACAACAGTATCGTATGGAAACGTTGTACAAATTTCATGGCGGTATTGTTGCTTACCTCACATTCCTGACGCAAATAAAGGTAGAAGTTCTCGATGTGGGTGACGGTGATTTCCTTCACGGGAATGTCCGACAACTTGTATTCCTTTTGCAAGAACTCTATCATCCGCTGTTTGGTAAGTTCGTAGCGAGAGTAGGTCTTTTGCGTGGCAGTCTTGCCGACCTTCTTTGCATACTGTTCATTGTGCTGGGTGAAGTAGCTGATGAGTGTTTTCTCCTTTTCCTCCAATCCCAGGAATGCGTTCCTGATTTTTTCCGGCAGTGCGTAACCGTCCACGTTCATCATGCGTGTGTAGTGCATGGTGATGGCCGAACGTATCTCGTCCAGTGTCTTGTTAAGTGAGGATACCCTGAGGTTTTCTTTCTTGTCCGCACTCTGTTTGTTGATGACGGCTCTTCCCGTTTTCGTGTCCCAGTTATCGGGGTGTATATCCAACTTGCTGCTGAATTGCACCTGATCACCGTCCACCGTGATACGTACCATTATTACTACATGACCGTTTTTCTTCGGTTCGTTCTTCTTTAAATAGAAGAGTGTCTTGAATGTCGATTTCATACCGTAACTCCTTTCTTGTTGCAAAGTTAATTTGTTCATTCCGTAACGGCTATGACTTTCGACTGCCAATATTCGACAAATGAGCAACTTACCTATAAATTCGTTACGGTTTTTATCGTAACGGAAAACCGTAACGAATTAGTAACGATTCATCTTCACAGGGTGGCTTTTTGAGGTCCTTTTTCTGTCGTAGGCAGGTAAGGACAAAGCCCCTTAAATCATTGGTTTAAAGAGCTTTGTCTTAGATTGTCGGAGTATTTTCATTTCTCCTAAGTGATCCGCCTGGGGCTCGAACCCAGGACCCCAACATTAAAAGTGTTGTGCTCTACCTGCTGAGCTAGCGAATCAGACCTTATTGCTGTTAAGCGGGTGCAAAGATAGGCACTTTTGTTTAAAAAACAAATGGATTAAGGGAAAAAGTTTTGAGAACGACTTCTGCTTTTACTCTTCTTGTTGATTATCAGTCTGTTCAAACTTGTGAATTTTTTCTCTGTTTATGATGAAACGTTGATAGTAGGAGAGCATAAGGGTGGTAAGCGGAAGTGCTATAATCATACCCAGCATCCCCATCAATGACCCCCAAATCGATAAAGACAGTAAGATGATGGCAGGATTCAGGCCCGTAATCTTCCCCATGACACGCGGTACGATGAATCCCTGTCTCTTATACACATCTCCGAGCCCACGAGACGGAGTACCATCTCGGATG
>NZ_JBCNZM010000034.1:12364-37926 GCF_040227615.1 Bacteroides sp. RTP31139st1_H2_RTP31139_211217
GAATACCGCAAGGGCCGATGCAATGATAATCCAGAAGTTTCCTCCCGTATCCGCTGCTTTCAGTATGGCCAGCACGATGGTAGGTATAAAGCCGATAATCTGCAAATAAGGTACTAGGTTTAAAGCGCCGATGAACAAGCCGAGTCCAATGGCCAGTGGGAAATCAATAATCAGAAAGCCTATACTGAACAGAATACCGACACACAATGCCACGAATGCTTGTCCGCGGAAGTATCTGTTCATGCCGTCTTTCACATCGTTCATTACATTGATTACGAAGGGCCGGTATTTCTGTGGTACCAGGTGGGTCCACCCTTCGGAAATGCTTTCGTAATCCAGCAATATGAAAACTATATAGAGAAGAATGAGGAAGAAAGTGAAGAAACTGAACAGCAGATTGACGGATTCTGACAACAAGGACCAGAGCCGGGGAACGGTTTCCTTGATGGCGTTCAGCATATTCTCTTCCTTGAACAATTGGGTGACAAACTGGGTGTCTATGTTCTCACGAAGGAATTCAGAGAGTGTTTTGGGCACATTGCCGTCGTGGGTTCCGTTGGAAAAGTAGTCTATTACCAAATCTTTTACCCTGACGAATTCGTCCATCATGGGAGGCACAAGCAGATAGAAGGCGGTTCCTCCTACAATCAGAATACTGAATAAGGCGCAGAAGATGGATATGACCCGGTTCTTGAGCCTTAATCTGTACTGGAAGAAGGTGACCAGGGGGTATATCAGATAGGCAATGAGCCATGCGATGAAGAATGGCAGCAATACGCCGCTTAGACGCTTGAAGAGCATAAGGATGCCGATAATAATGACACCGAGTATGACACCGCGGATAAAACTGTCGAATGTAATCTTTTTGCGTTCCATAATGCTCTGTTTTTTGTATTCGTTAATGACCGCTTTCCTTTTGGTCGGCTTGGATGGCTTGCTGATAGCACTCTCGGCATAGCGGTTCGTACTCTTCGGTTTCTCCCAGCAGTACTTGTTTGTCGTTCTTGACGGTACGGTGGGAGAACGAGGCAAGTTGACCACATTTCACACAGATGGCATGTACTTTGGAAACTTCGTCTGCAATGGCACACAGTCCCGGCATAGGGCCGAATGGAATACCGCGGAAGTCCATATCCAGTCCGGCTACAATGACGCGTATACCATTGTTGGCAAGCTGGTTGCATACATCAATCAGGCCGCTGTCAAAGAACTGGGCTTCGTCAATGCCCACTACATCTATCTCTGAAGTGAACAGCAGAATACTGGCAGATGAATCGATGGGAGTGGAGGCTATGGAATGACTGTCATGCGATACTACATCGGCTTCGGAATAACGGGTATCTATGGCAGGCTTGAATATCTCTACGCGTTGTTTGGCAAACTTTGCCCGTTTCAGTCTCCTTATCAGCTCTTCGGTTTTGCCGGAGAACATGGAACCGCAAATGACCTCAATTCTTCCCCTGCGTTTGGTTTCCTGTATATGATCTTCTGAGAATAATACCATGCTTTCGAGTGTTATATTTAAGCGCAAAAGTAACACTTTTGTTTGCTTTCCGATATTTTTTCATTATTTATTTCTACATTTGTAGCGTTAACACGGACTGTGTAAAGGATATGCAAACCCTATTAAACGACATAGAATTAGATATTCAGGAATTGAAATGTTTGATGCAGGCCATTTCAAGTGATGCCAATCCGACATTGAAGATTGTGGCAAAACGGAATATCCAGCAGATGAAGGCACGCTTGGAGGCGTTGCAAGAACTGCTTGAGGAGGCGCCAACGGCTGTTGTGTCGCCCCTGGAGGAACCCCCTGCTGTTACTACTCCTTTGACCGAATCGGTTTCTCCGGTCGAATCGGTTATTCCTGATACAGTGAAGATGGTATGTGAGGAACCGGAAACAGTTCCTATTTTGGCAGAACGCATCAAGCCTGCCAAGGATTTGAAACATGCCATCAGTCTGAACGATTCATTCCGTTTTGTCCGCGAACTGTTCGCAGGCGATGCTGCACGGATGAATGAAGTGGTACGACGTTTGGGTGAGGCCCCTTCTTTGGACAAGGCTATGGATATTTTCGTTTCGGAAGTGCAGCCGGATGAAGAGAATGAAGCCGCTGTCGATTTTATGGAACTCCTCAAAAAATATTTCAGCTAAACAACCGATAAGTATGGGAAAACTTTATGTAGTGCCTACCCCGGTAGGGAATTTGGAAGATATGACATTCCGTGCTATCCGGATTCTGAAAGAAGTGGATTTAATATTGGCTGAGGATACACGTACTTCCGGCATATTGCTGAAACACTTCGAAATAAAGAATGTGATGCAATCTCACCATAAATTTAATGAACATAAAACGGTTGAAAGTGTTGTTAATAGAATAAAGGGGGGAGAAACTGTAGCTTTGATTTCGGATGCAGGTACACCGGGTATATCCGACCCGGGCTTTCTGGTGGTCAGAGAGTGTGTGCGCAACGGCATCGAAGTGCAATGCCTGCCGGGAGCGACAGCTTTTGTGCCGGCATTAGTGGCTTCCGGATTGCCGAATGAGAAGTTCTGTTTTGAAGGTTTTCTTCCACAGAAGAAAGGAAGGATGACTCGCCTGAAGGCATTGGCCGGGGAGCGTCGTACCATGGTGTTCTATGAGTCTCCCCACAGATTGGTAAAAGCTTTGGCGCAGTTTACCGAACATTTCGGTGCCGGACGTCAGGCATCTGTTTCGCGGGAAATTTCAAAGGTGCACGAAGAAACGGTGCGTGGAACGCTTACAGAATTAATAGAACATTTCACGGCGAACGAACCGCGCGGTGAAATTGTGATTGTAGTAGCAGGAATAGACGATTAAATAACTTCATTAACCAAACGTAAAACGAAAGCGTATGAAAAAGTTAGCAGTTTTAATTGTATGCGCGGCTGTAATGGCTTCGTGTGACAGTTTCTCTGGTGGCAGTAAGAACCAGCTGAAAGCTGAAAATGATTCTTTATTGATGGAACTGACTCAGCGTAATGCTGAATTAGACGAGATGATGGGTACTTTCAATGATATTTCAGAGGGATTCCGCCAGATTAATGCGGCGGAGAGCCGTGTGGATTTGCAACGTGGCGCTGTGGCAGAAGGCTCTTTGAATGCCAAGCAGCAGATTGCGTCGGACATTGAATTTATCCGTAAACAGATGGAAGAGAACAAGGAGCAGATTGCCAAACTGCAATCTATGTTGAAGAACAGCAAAAACAACTCTGTTCAGTTGAAGAGAGCTGTAGAATCTTTGACTCAGGAGTTGGTGGCAAAGACTCAGCGTATTGAAGAATTGCAGGCTGAGCTGGCTTCCAAGAATATCCGTATCCAGGAACTGGATGCTGCCGTGACCGGCTTGTCTAGTGAGAAGGAGGAATTGACTGCCGAAAATGAGGCGAAGGCCAAAACCGTTGCCGAGCAAGATAAGGCACTTAACACAGCTTGGTTTGTGTTTGGCACAAAGAAGGAGCTGAAAGACCAGAAGATATTGACAAATACCGGGCTTTTCAAAAAAGGCCAGGTGCTGAAAGATTCTGATATCAACAAGGACTACTTTACACAAGTGGATATCCGTACGACAAAAGAGATTAAACTATACTCCAAAGATGCTGATATCTTGACCACTCATCCTGCTGGCTCTTATGCGTTGGAGAAAGATGATAAAGGACAGCTGACTTTGAAGATTACAAATCCGAAAGACTTCTGGAGTGTGTCCAAGTATTTGGTAATCCAAGTAAAATAACACTGTTATAAGATTGATACAGAACGGACGCAGGTTATTGGAATTGATAATCTGCGTCTATTTTTATATATACCTTTCCTTTAAGTTATGGCATCTCAATATAAAAACCTCTTTTTTGATCTGGACGATACGCTTTGGGCATTTTCCCTTAATGCACGTGATACATTCGAAGAAATGTATCACAAGTATGACTATGGTCGTTTCTTTCGCTCTTTCCTGCATTTCTATACTCTTTATCAGCATCGTAATACAGAACTCTGGGAAGAATACGGTAGAGGGCAGGTCAGTAAGGAAGAGTTGAACCGCCAGCGTTTCCTATATCCTCTGGAGGCAGTAGGGGCGAGGGATGTTGCTTTGGCTGAGGCTTTTTCTGATGATTTCTTTTCGGTCATTCCCACAAAAAATCGGCTGATGCCGCATGCTTATGAGGTGCTGGAATATTTGGCGGGGAAATATAACCTCTATATCCTTTCCAATGGTTTCCAAGAACTGCAATGTCATAAGATGCGTTCGGCAGGTATCGACCGCTTTTTTAAGAAGATTGTTCTCTCTGATGACATCGGTATCTTGAAGCCCTGGCCCGAAATCTTTCATTTTGCACTTTCTGCCACACAATCCGAGGTGCATGATTCTTTGATGATAGGCGATAGTTGGGAAAATGATGTGATAGGAGCCAAAGGAGTGGGTATGCACCAAGTGTTTTATAATGTAACCGGGAAGGAAGAACTGCCTTTTCAACCGACTTATCATATCAGTAATCTGAAAGAATTGATGCAGATTTTGTGACATTGAAATTTTTAATTGTACTTTTGTCTGCAGAAACGTATATTATACAGCTATGGACACAATCTTACCTTTCGCTCTACTTTGTTTTACCTCCTTCTTTACGTTGACAAACCCTCTCGGCACCATGCCGGTGTTTTTGACCATGACGCATGGAATGACGGACCGTGAACGGCAGTCGGTAGTATCGCGCGCCACTTTGGTTGCCTTTATTACGATTATGGTCTTTACGTTTGCGGGACAGTTCCTCTTTAAGTTCTTCGGTATCTCTACCAATGGTTTCCGTATTGCCGGTGGAGTTATTATCTTTAAGATTGGCTTCGATATGCTGCAAGCCCGTTATACTCCAATGAAGCTGAAAGACGAGGAAATCAAGACTTATGCCGATGATATTTCCATTACTCCTCTTGGAATTCCGATGCTTTGTGGTCCCGGTGCCATAGCCAATGCCATTGTGCTGATGCAGGATGCCCACACCATTCAGATGAAAGGAGTTCTTATAGGAATGATTGCCTTTATTTATCTGATTACCTTTTTCATATTGCGTGCTTCCACGCGGTTGGTCAAAATTTTGGGTGAGACGGGAAACAATGTGATGATGCGCCTAATGGGACTTATCCTGATGGTTATTGCCGTTGAGTGTTTTGTCAGCGGAGTGAAACCTATATTGGTGGATATATTGAAAGAAGGAGGCATACCATCACTGGCACACCTCCTCTAAACACTTTATTTATAAAAACACATTGGGAAAATTCCCAAGTTTCTTTAGGCTACTATTGATTAATAGCCTGGATTTTGTTCTATGTTCGGATTGGCATTGATTTCACCGACGGGAATCAACGGGAGCGCTTTCTTGGAGTCGCGGTTGAATGTACGCGCTTCTTCGCTCAATACGTCGTGCCATCCTCTGTCATTAACGTCCGTGTAGCGTGTAACGGTTTCACCTCGGCGCATAACATCGAAGTAGCGCTGTCCTTCACCTACAAGTTCCTTGCGGCGTTCGATGTAGATGCGGTCTAATGTGATGTTTCCGCTGGTTACTTGTTTGCTTTCATCCGTTGTGCGGTTGGAGATGATATCGTTCAGCAAGTTGGCAGCCTTGTTCTTGTCTCCGGCTTGGAAAGCTGCTTCTGCTGCTGACAAGTAAACTTCTGACAAGCGCAGCAATGGGACATTGGAGTAACGTACATCTCCGTTTACAGCAGGCATTTTGTTGATGTAAACTTTACGTTTGTCAAATCCTCCTGCTGCCGCTGCCAATAATATGTCGTTACGGATGTCTGCCGGGTCGGATGTAAGCATGTCAGAGAAGTCTTTTGTGACAATTACATCTCCATATCCGGGAGAAGCGCCAGCCTTGTCTGCATATAAGTAGGCAATACCTTCACGGTCTGTCCAGTCAGTATTGTTGTTGATGGAAATCTCGAACATGATTTCTTTTGAATGATTGGCATCACTTTTGCTCCATGCAGCAACATATTCTGACGGTTCCCAAAGTTTGTAAGACGAGTTTGATATGATGTCTTCAGCTACGGATAAAGCCTTGCTCCATTCGCCTTTTGTCATATATACACGTACCTGCAAGGCTTTGGCAGCCCAAAGGTTGACATAACCCACTTCATTGGTTTTGGGCAGTGCATTTGAGTTGATTGCATCTGTCAAATCCTTTTCAATAGCCTCATAACATTGGGCTACCGTGCTGCGGCTTGGCTTTTCTGTCGATTCCAGCGGGGAGGTAGCGATGGGCACACCGGGTGAGCTGCCTTGATCTACCGTATAAGGTTTACCGTAGATACGTGTAAGGTCAAACAGTGCCATGGCGCGCAGAACTTTTGCTTCTGCATCATATTGGTCAATAGTGGCTTTTGCCTCTGCCGCGTCGGTCAGGTTGCCACTTTCTGCTGCCTGAATCAGACGGTTGGCGCGTGCTATGACTACATAAGGCATCTGCCATACGGCTGTTGAGGTGGTGAAATTGTCGGCAGTTGTATATTCCATATAGTAGTAGAAGTTTGCTCTTCCACTTCCACCGTTATATTCATATTGGATATCTTCCCCTCTCATGTCACCGTATACGAACATGAGGCGTCCATAATAATTAATCAGGCTACTGTTACCTTTAACGGCAGCATAAAGTCCCGTCCGCACATTGGCCAAATCATCGCTGTTCTTGATTGCGGTTTCAGCATCTATTCCGTCTGCGGGTGACTGATCCAGCCAACTGTTGAGGCATGATGAAGTGCTGACTGCCATAGCTGCGCAAAGCGTTGCTGTGTATAATGTCTTTAATATTTTCATTTTCGTATCTTTATTAGTTAGAAATTCAATTCTATTCCGAATGTATATGTTCTCAATGCCGGAGTCTCAAATGTGCATAGTCCGTCTACACGCATTTCCGGATCTACAAATAAGTCTTTAGATTTCCATGTAAGCAGGTTGGACCCCGAGAAGTAAATTCTTGCCTTGCTAAGTCCAAGCTTGTTGATATAGTTTTGCGGAATGCTTACACCTAATGTGAGGTTCTTCAGACGTAGATAATCAGTAGGCATCAGCCAGCGTGAAGACAGTGAAGCTACGCTTCCATATTCAAATTTAGGCAATGTGGCATTCGTGTCGCCCGGGCCGGTCCACATCTTTGAGATGTCGTAGTATGTCGGTACGGCACCACCGTATAGATGTGAACCGCCATTGGAGTGCTGCCAAGTGGAGTAGTCAAAAGCATCACCACCCAATGAATAAGTGAAAGTGAAGCCCAAGTCGATAAACTTCCATTTGAGGTTGTTGGTAAGACCACCTTCTATACTAGCCTGATGCCTGCCTACAATAGTTTTGTTGGCTTCAGAGATATTTGTAGTTGTCTTGCGGGCATTCTCTGTTCCGTCATTCAGATAGAACATTTCTTTACCGGTCTCGGCGTCGACTCCGGCGTATTCATAAACATAGTATGAATAGTAAGGTTCGCCTACACGGTGAATCAGCGGTCCTGATACGATTTCATTCTGCTGGCCATCCAATTTGGTCAGTTTGTTGCTGTTGTGTGCCATGTTCAGAGAAGTGGTCCACGTGAAATCCTTGTTTCTGAAATTGGTTGATGTAATGGTCAACTCAAAACCGGAGTTCTTCAGTGAACCGATGTTTTGCGGGGTGGTATACCCATAATTGCCATCATAATATCCGCCGACTTGTGATACGGGGAGGTCATATATAAGGTCGCTGGTTTTACGCTGATAGTAGTCGAATGTTACAGAGATACGGTCGATGAATGAAAGGTCGAGACCGATATTCCATGTTTTGTTCTTTTCCCATTTCAGGTCCGGGTTTGCAATTCCGACGATGGACATTCCTGACTGTCCATTGTATATGATTCCGTATTTATAAAGATTCATATAAGCGTAATAGTCTGATGGTTGCGTTCCGTTTACACCGTATGACACACGGAGCTTTCCATCTGTCAATACATTCTTGACAGGATTCAGGAAACTTTCGTCTATGAATCTCCATGCTCCGGAAACCGACCAGAAACTTCCCCAACGGTTTTCTCTTGCCAGACGTGAACTTCCGTCGGTACGATAGCTGAGACCGAGATAATATCTGTCTGCGTAGTTATAATTGGCACGTCCGAGGAACGAAGTCATGCGATAGCTCTGTCTGTTGGTTTCGGCACTTGTTGAACCGGCATTTGTCAATTCGTACAAATCACCCGGATAGTCTTGGCCTGCCATGTAGTTGAAAGCATATTCCGTATCTTGTGTTTCAAAACCAAGCAGGGCGTCAATATTGTGCAGACCGAAAGAGTTGATGTAAGAGAGCTGGGTTTGTGTATTCAGCTGGTCATTACGATTGACGATACGCTGCATGACACCACCGGGGGCACCATTGTTTGAGTGTCTGTCCCAAAGAACGTCATTGGTTCCTTGTGCGTAATCATAAGCAATCTTTTCACTTAAATTCAACTTGTCCCAAATATTGTAGGTCAACTTGATTGTATTGAATGCCTTCATCAGGGTATAAACGTCAGAGCTGTGTTCTCTTTCATACAAAGGATTGACTCCAAATACGCCGCAACCATTGTTTAATGTGCCGTCTTCATTATAAGGGGTTGATGAGGGGCTTTGGAAGAATGCGTAATTGGCCACAGGTCCATCATAGGAGGTAGCTTCATTAGTTTTGTTTTGTCTTACTTTTGAGAATTGGCTTGTAACCTGAACTTCAAAGTCTCCAAACTTATGAGTGAGGTTTGCATTACCAGTGAAACGTTCCAGACCTTGTTTGTAAATGATACCTTCCTGATTGGTATAAGCAGCTGAGGTGTAGAACTTGGTACGGTCGTTACCGCCAGATACGCTCAACTGGTAGTTCTGATGAGAACCGTTACGGAAAAGCAGGTCTTTCCAATCCGTCCATCCGGTCGAGGGTTTTGAAGCAAAATCCTCGATGTTCTGGTCTGCAAAAGTTGCGGCATCTGCATCGGACATGTTTCCGGTGTATAACCCGTAATTCTTGAGACCGGTCCATAAGAGTTCGCGGCGCGAGTCACCGTCGAGCATAGGACGATAATCTATTGCCATGTTTGAGAAACCCCAGTCGGAACGGAAACTTACATTTGTTTTGCCTTGTTTTCCGCTTTTCGTCGTAATGACCACAACACCGTTAGCAGCACGCGAGCCGTAAAGAGAGGCAGCAGCCGCATCTTTGATAACTGTGATAGACTCGATGTCATTGGTATTGAGTGAAGACAAAATATCAGTTCCTGCATCACTATAAGTGAACTCGGATAAGTCTCCACTTGTGACCGGTGTTCCGTCAATAACATAAAGCGGATTGTTTCCGGCATTGATGGAACCCATACCACGTACACGGATACTGCTTACAGAACCCGGATTACTTGAACTTGAGCCAAAAGTAACACCAGCGACATTACCAGAAAGTTTGTCGGCAACAGAAAGAACAGGTACATCTTCCAAGGTGGAAGTGTTTACAGTAGAAGCAGCTCCGGTAAACGATGCTTTCTTAAATGTACCGTAACCGGTAACTACAACCTCTTCAAGCAGCTCAGAATCGGATTTCAAAATTACCTTTACATGAGGTTTAATCGTTACTTCTTGGGTTTGCATACCAACAAACGAAATCACCAGAGTTTTCGCGGAACTACAATATGTGTATCTTGTTGGTAATAAAGGAGGTACAATAATTCAAGAAAGTTTCAAAAGGAAGTGTTCCCCTTTGGGAGATACTCTATACATGTTCACTATACATGACAATCTACTTATATGATACTATTTGTAATAGTAATGTGCTGATTTATAATAGTCTGATTCTGTACTAATATGTTATAATCATAACGTTAGGATTTCTTTTTTTTAAGAATGAATGCTTATGTCAACATCTATCGTTTAGTTGTTTTTTGTCAATTATTTACTTGTATTGTTTGTTACATCCATGAAAACGTAAAGCATTATATAAAATATTATTGAAATTATAAAGGTTACATAGATACCATCTTACCCATTTATCCATTTTATGCATAGAACACTATGCAATTGTCCTTATTTTAAATGGAGATATCCGTTTGTTTATTCCAAATACAAAAGTAATTGAAGTAAAGAACTCTGTAACTGCGAAAAACTACTATTGGAAGTATGTCAAAAATGTAAACCTGCCCTTTTCGGATGGAAAAACGATTGTTCAGTCAAGGTTTAGTTCTTTAATTCCCCAAAGATTTATGTAGTAAACAATGTTTTTGGTTTCTTGTTTGGGATTATATTTTTCTGATGAGGAATACCTATTATGAGAAAATATAGTCTACATGAAATTACGTCGCTTGGGTGGAGATATTTTTATCATAATCAGGAAATGCAGAATATGCTTTTGTGACCCACTCTAGCTCTCATATCGTGCGGGCAATCCAGGTTTGCTGCTTATTGAAGAAAGGATACTCCTATTGTTTCAGTTCTTCTCCATAAAGTTTACGCAGCATGATACGTGCAGGTACACTTTTAATTTCTCCATTGGGCAAGCCTTGTATAATGCATTCATTGCGCAATGCTTTTTCTTCAAGCATACGGCGTTCGGCTAATGCCAAACCGAAATGTAACTTTTCGCTCAGTTCTTTTCTTTCATTCTCTGACATAACTTTGTATTTTATTAAATCGTTCAATATGATGTATATGCATCTCCATCCCCCGTCCGCCTTCAGCAACAATAATACGGGGTGTCTCGCTATTATCTGCCAATAGCCAATAGTCCACACAGGGCATATAAATATTGAAAAAGTTATTGATACCTGCTTGATAACGCCGAATCACAACCTCTTTGGGAATGTCGTGCCCACCATTACGTACACGTTGGGCTACACGCTGAATAGCCAAGTCGGGCGAACTCAACCAGAAATATATTAAATTGACTTTATATCCTTGCTCTTGCGCACGATGGACAAGGCGGGTGTAAGTTCTTGTGGCAAGTGTGGTTTCTATAGAAAAGTTTTGTTGATTTCTCAGCAATTCATTAATCCTTTGTAACATCAACCGTCCGGCTTCAATAGCCATACTTTCGGGATTGAAAGGAGATAATCCACGAGCTATTTCATCTGCATTAACAAACTCCTTGCATTCCAGAACATCCGGTAGCACAGTGTAAGATGCCGTAGTCTTACCAGCACCATTACAACCACTAATGATGTAGAGCTGTTTTTTAGAATCCATATTCATGCATTTATCTAATTGCAAACATACGACATTTTTATAAGATTATGGATAATTGATAGTTATTGTTTTTTAAAAGTTGATTGTTCCGCAGGTATGAGAAGTACAGGACTCTTTTGAGAACTCCACATTTCTCACATATCATCTATCCTTATTTTCTTCTTGATGAAATATCTGTTTACCAAAGTACGTTTTACGAATTGAGGTGGAGCAAAGTACTTGCCTTTCCCACTTGCGCTATATAGATAGCCCTCCCCTCTAGTGATCATTGATGAATACCAAATGGCAGGCAAATATCCTGAGAATAGTGTGGAAACGCTTTTATTGTTCTCCTCTAATAACAGAGGGAATGCTTTATAGCATCCCCTCTCTCAAAAAACACTTTATTTATAGAATAATTCCGGTAGAATTATTTTCCTCCAAGATTCAACTCATCGTTGTAATCAGTTTCATTCAAAGGTACATCCCATGTCCATTTGTTGACACCGGAGGCAGGAATGGTTTTTGCAACGGAAATGTGAGCATTACCACCTTCGGCAAAACTGTGACGGACTATGTCGCGGTTCCATCTCTTGTAGTCGCTCCATGCAAAACCTTCACCCCAGAGTTCCAATTCGCGATAGTCCATAATTTCATTCCAAAGAGCTTCGCCACTCTTGTCGCAAGTGTATTCAGGATTACGTCCGGAAGTGGCATTCAGTTCTACCAGTGCGGCACGAGCAGCAGTCTCGTCATTCAAGAAATAATTAGCCTCTGCCTCTACCAATACCATTTCCGATGAACGGATGAAAGGCAGGTAGCTGACGCCCGGAGTGTCGAATACATAAAACTTCAGTTGTCCCCCCAGATACATATAACCAGCCTGATAAGGAGCTTCCAGGCCACTGACCGCCATTTTCTGGCAATAGGCAGCTGCTTCTTCCCAAAGAGCATCTGCTTTTTTCTCATCATCTCCCATTCCAAGAATGCCGTAGCCTAAATCCATGGCTGAACCGTCATTGAAGTTATAGCCGGGGAATTTGTCTTCGGTTAGGAACAGTGCCTTACGAGCATCGTTGTTGGGAATGCGATTAATCAGTTCACGACCGATAGAGCCTGCACCGTTTGCCGCCCCTGCCGCATTGGCATAATATCCGTTGCATGCATACTGAGTACCATAACTCCAATACCAGTTATTCTCTTGTGCACTACCAAAGCTTCCGAAAATCCATTCACTGGTTGGATTACAGAACCCTGCATGATATTCTGCATTGCTCATGAGTGGGTAGTTCTGGCGAGCCAGCTTAGCTTCAGTCAATGCTTTGGTATAATCTTGCTTGGTAAGAGCGGCACGGGCGTAGATGGCATGTGCCACATTGATGTTCGGCATCCATACTTGTGAGGCATTACGGTCCATACCGCTTTGCTCAAACAGCATGATGGCTTCGTCCAAATCTTTATAAATCTGTGCATACGTTTCAGCTAATGTGGCATAACCTTGTCCACCGGTAGATTCGTCCAAACGAAGTACTATCCCCTGCGAAGCGCCATTGTTGGAATCTTGCCAGCGCCAGCAATAATAGTGTACCAGTTTTTCGAAAGCGTATGCACGAAAAGTCAGTGCAGATGCCTTGACAAAATTCCTTTCCGCTTCCGTACCTTCGGCATTGTCTATATTGGCAAGAATGGTGTTGGCATTACCTGCTATGGTATAATAGTAATACCATGCGTAAGCATCGTAAATGGAGTTAGTACGTGTGTGGAACTCTTGATTGAAGATAGGAGACCATCCGGATGCGTAATAATTGTAATTGTAATTTTCACTCGGGTAGCTTTCGTACTGAATCATTATGTTGTTCTCACCAGCAAATCCACCTCCAAAATAGGAGTGTTGTGTTGTCATGATTTTGGCGATACCGTTCAATGCCTTCATGGCATTGGCCGTGGTACCTACGGCATCGGTTGCTCCGGTTGAGTCAGTAGGTGCTGTATCCAGATAGTCACCGGCGCAAGAAGACACCAGCATCATACCTGCCAATAGGCTTCCTGCGAACAATTTATTGATAATCTTTTTCATTTCTAATACAAATTATATGGTTATACCTTTAGAATTTCACAGTCAGTCCGAAGTTATAAACACGGGCTGTCACATACGTATCGTCCGAACCTCCGTTGAAGGAATACTGCGGATTCAATCCTTTGCGTGAAGTCAATGTAAAAAGGTTCTCTACACCGGCAGTCAGCGAAAGGCCTTCTATACCTACACTTTTTAGCCAACGCTTGGGCAAGCTGTAGGAGAGATTCAGGTTCTTGAATACGAAGTAAGAAGAGCTTGTCAGCCAACGGTCACTGGTGGCATTCAGGTCGGACGATTTGTAAAAGTCGGCGCGCGGAGTTCCATTCGGATCAATGCGATTGGCAGAAGTTTCTGTCATTCCCGCAGGAACTTCTTTCCAAGAATTCAGGATGTCCTTGTGGTAAGCGCTGCCGGCAGCACCGGATTCAGACACACCCATCAAGCTGGCATAGCTACCATCGTATGTTTTACCGCCTAAAGAATAAGTAAACAGCATGTTCAAATCCCAGTTTTTCCAAGAAAGAGCTGAGCTGATAGAACCGTAAACCGTAGGAAGTGCGCTGCCGGCCCAGTCACGTTTGGCGTATGAAGTCGCGGTAGCATAGTCCGTACCGTTGATGGTAGTCAATGCACCGGCTTCTTGGGCGGCGGCTTTCTTGTCCGGATCCAGTGTATAGAGAGAAGTACCGGTCATCTGGTCCACACCTTCGAAGTGGTAAGTGTACCATTCGTAGATGGAGTGTCCTTCGGAGTAGTTTTGCATACCATGCAAGATGTCCTTTCCATCGGGCAGTTTCACGATTTTATTCTTCAGGAAAGTAGCGTCTACGCCGATGTTCCATTTCCAGTCATTGTTGTTGATGACATCGGCATTCAAAGAGATTTCCCAGCCACGGTTGGACACGGTACCGATATTCTTGTATTGCGTCAGGTTCATCGGGGCAGTATCATCGACCCAAGGATAAGAACCGGCAGAAAGCGGTAGGCGTACCTCAAACAGCAGGTCTTTGGAACGTTTGTCGAAATAGCCTATTTGGAAGTTCAGACGGTTGAACAGACGCCCCTCTACGGCAACATCCACCGTCTGTGTAGTTTCCCACTTGATGTCCGGTGCTGAAAGTGATTGTTTTACCAAAGCGGCTTCACCACCGTTCTTGTCAATGGTATAAAGAGCCATGTGACCATAAAGGCTTACGCCCATATTGTTACCGACTTCACCATAGGACGCGCGCAACTTCAAGGCATCCACCCAATCTACATCTTGCAAGAAAGCTTCTTGTTTCATGTTCCAGCTGGCACCAACAGAATAGAAGTTACCCCAGCGATTGTCCTTGTGGAAGCGTGAGGAACCATCACGACGGAACGAACCTTCTACGAAATAACGGTTGTCATAATTATACTTTACGCGTGCCAGATAAGACTCCGTCTTGTCCTCATCATCACTTCCGGAAAAATAAGAGTTGTTAAGGAAATTACCCATAGTAAGGTTTCCGTCTACAGCCATACCGGTGTTCATTCCGGAAGTGTACTTGCGCTCCCAACTATAGTTCTCGTGAGCCACCATAGCTTCCACGTTGTGTACCTGATTAAATTGATAGTTCCAGCTCAGAATTTCCTGCAAGGTTACAGTCTTGTATTGGTAGGCATAACTTGTCAAACGACCGCCATTCGTAGCACCGTCTCCAATTTCGGGATTGTCATATTTCTTATTGTTCGAAGTGCTGTTGTTCAGGTCACCTTTTACAGTTAATGAAAGTCCATATGGCAACGAGATGGTGGCAAAAGCTTGTCCGCCCAATACGTTGCGCACACTTTCCTGCTTATTATACAACATTTCGTAAGCGATGTTGCGGTTACTCAGATAAGATGAAGTGGTGTCATAAATTTTGTTACCATCGGCATCCAGTTGGTATGTACCGTCGGCATTGTGCATAAACAACGGATAGACCGGAGCCATATAACGAGTAATGTAGAACGGATTGGCGTAATAGTTGCCACTGGCATTACTGTTATAGTCACGCTTGGTCCACGAGCCAGTCAAGTTCACGCCACCCTTGAACCACTTGTTAGGTGTATAAGTAGTGTTGATACGGCCGGAGAAACGTTCGTAACCTGTGGCTTTTACATATCCTTTCTCATTCAAGTAGCCTATGGAAGAATACACGTTGTATTTCTCTCCCGAAGTGGCGGCGGAAAGATTGTATTCCTGACGGTGTCCCGTGCGTTCGATGGCATTCTGCCAGTCCAAGTCGTCATAGCCAGCCAGGCGAGTGGCAATCAGTTTTCCGTTATTGTCAAACAACTTATCACCAGCGGCATTGTAGATATTACGACCGATAGATTCACTAACCACGTGTCCCGTGGCATATGCGGCAGCATCGCTTGCCGACATGCCGGCATTGCTCATCATGGCATTCTTCTTGGCCATCCAGGTAGCTTCCATCCAGCGGTCTGCATCCAGACGGTCGTACTCGGGAATACCTCTGTTATACATACCTTGATTCATTTGCAGCGTAATACTCGGTTTATGAGTGTTTCGTCCGCTCTTGGTTGTAATGATGACAACACCGTTGGCAGCACGGTTACCGTATAATGCAGCCGAAGCAGCATCTTTCAAGATGGACATGCTTTCAATATCATTAGAGTTTAGTTCGGCCATGTTTCCATCGAAAGGGACTCCGTCCACTACATACAGAGGATCTGAAGCACCTGAAACCAATGTACCAAAACCACGGATACGGATGCTGGGGGCAGAACCGGGTTCACCATATGTATTGTTCACTTGTACACCCGGTGCGGCACCTTCAAGTGCACCGGTTACGCTGGTTGTGATGCGCTTCTCTATTTTCTTATTGTCAACCACCGAGATAGAACCGGTCAACGATTCTTTTTTAGCAGTACCGTATGCCACTACCACAACCTCATCCAAAGCTTCTGCATTGCTTCTCATTGTCACCTTTACACTCGGCTTAATCGCCACTTCCTGCGTCTGCATACCAATATAAGAAATCACCAAAGTTTTCGCGGAACTACAATAAGTGTATATTGCTAAAAAACAATTGTTTACGTTTGCTATAGAACAGAGTTTATTCTATTGTATATTATCTATAAAGGTATATGGCAAAGGGAGGTAAGTGGCTCGAAGTACCCATTTCATACCGTTTTGAATAATTAAAAGCTGATAATGAGCGCGTTATTGTAACATTTCATTCTACTCTTTTAATTGGTGATGTACTAATTAACCCAATAAATGTTTTTTATTCAAGAATAACGATAGATTATATAGAGGAATTTATCTTGAAAGATAAATTTTATCCATAAAAGTTCCAAAATATTTTTTTGTTGAGAAATATTTGCTTTACATATGTTATTTATAATTGATGAATATATAATATATACGGCAAGATTCAATTATAATTGAAATATTTTATATCTTTGTATATAAACTAAATCATGTTTGAATATGAAAAATTATATCTCCCGCCCTTTATACATAAGGAGAATTGAACCGTTTATTGATAAAAGTATAATAAAAGTAATAACCGGCCAACGTAGGATAGGTAAAAGCTACATTCTTTTGCAGATATCAGATATCATAAAGAAAAACATACCGGAAGCCAATATCATTTTTGTAGATAAAGAGCAACTTGCCTTCACGGAAATTAGGAACTACATGGATCTTTATCAATATGTTTTAAAGAAGGTTACTGGGCATAATCATAACTATCTTTTTGTAGATGAAATCCAAGAGATTGAAGAATTCCAATTGTGTCTGCGGAGTTTATTGAACGAAAATAAATGCGATATCTATTGCACCGGAAGTAATGCTAAAATGCTGTCCAGTGAACTTGCTACTCAATTGGCAGGAAGATATATAGAATTTCCCATTCATTCACTTAGCTACGGGGAATTCTTAACTTTCAATCAATGTCAAGATTCCACCGAAAGTTTAAAACTCTATCTTACATTCGGAGGTATGCCATACATTCATAATCTAACAATGGACAAGAATGTCATATTCGAGTATTTGAGAAATGTTTACTCTACTATCCTACTAAAAGATGTGGTTGCCCGTGAATCAATCCGGAATGTATCTTTTTTGGAGAATCTCGTAGCTTATCTGATAGATAATACCGGTTCTCTTTTTTCTGCCCAGAATATTAGTAAATATTTAAAGTCGCAACACGTCAACATTCCTACGCAGACAATTCTGAACTATCTAAAGGCACTGTGCAATAGTTTCTTTATTTACAAAATTCAACGAGCTGAAATCCAAGGGATGAAAATCTTTGAGATTGGTGAGAAATATTATTTTGAAGATTTAGGATTACATAATTCCATACAGCATTTCGATTTTCGAAAAGACATCAACAAGTTAATGGGAAATGTAGTATGCATTGATTTGTTAAGATATGGATATGAAGTATATGTCGGAAAGAGTGGCAATAAGGAAATTGATTTCATTGCTTCCAAGGACGACCATAAAGTCTATATCCAAGTAGCATATATGCTTCCCGATGATGCAACTGTTAGGCGAGAATTTGGCAATCTTTTGGAAATAGCAGACAATTACCCCAAATATGTAGTTACAATGGATGAAATGCAAAGCGGGGGAAATTACAAAGGAATTAAACAGATTTCACTGCGAAACTTTTTGTTGGCAGAGGATAAAGAAAGATTGTAAATCTATAATTTAATTTCCAATATGAGAAGAGTAAATCAACAGATTTCCTCTGACAGATTATATGAAACAAAGTTGGAGAATCGATACAAAAGCATTGTGATATTTGCATTATAATAAGATTATAATTTTTTTTGTATAAAGCATTCACTTTATGGAGAAGAATACCCTTTCATAACCAATGGATATATATCCGCTGAATATTTTTGTGACCGTGTAGCTGAAACCGGAACATTAACCCGTTATATCACAAATGGTAACAATGTAGCTTTAATATCTTCTCGTCGTTTAGGAAAGACGGGCTTAATAGAACATTGTTTTCATCAAAAAACATATCGAAAAGGAATATTATATTTTCTTGATTGATATATATGCGACTAAGAATCTTCAAGAGTTTGTTTTTGAGCTTGGCAAAGGAATTATGAATGGTCTGAAACCACGAGGTAGAAAAGCGTGGGATTTGTTTTTAAGTTGCTTATCATCGCTTCGGGCGGGAATTTCATTTGATTTTGCAGGAAATCCCGGTTGGAATTTGGAGATGGGAGATATAAAAACTCCTTCTATTACTTTGGATGAAATTTTTTATTATTTGGAGAAGGCCGACAAGCCCTGCCTGGTGGCTATTGACGAATTTCAAGCTATTGCCAAATATCCGGAAAAAATATTGAAGCTGTATTGCGTACCCATATTCAGCATTGCGCAAATGCAAGATTTATTTATGCAGGTTCCCAACGGCATATGATGGGCGAAATATTCACAAGTCCAGCACGCCCTTTCTATCAAAGTACAGCCATCATGGAATTACATCCAATAGACATAGGAACTTACACAAAGTTTATTAGGAAACATTTCCTCATAGCCAATAAAGACATTACAGAAGAAACTGTTCAGAACGTATATGAACGTTTTGAGGGCATTACATGGTATATTCAATTCATCTCCAACTCATTGTATGCAATGACAGCTACAGGTGAAATTTGTACGGCAGACAAAGTGAGCATAGCGATCGAAAACATTTAGTCTCAGTTGAATTTTACTTATTCCTCTCTTCTTTATCAACTTCCTCCCAAACAAAAGGAGGTATTGTTTGCCATTTGCAAAGAAGGAAAAGCAAGGGAAATAACTTCTTCCAGATTCTTGAAAACCTATAAATTGACAGCCAGCTCAGTACAAGGAGCTATAAAAGGATTGTTGGACAAGGATTTTGTTACTTGTGAACTTGGAGAATACAAGGTTTACGATAAATTCTTTGAAATATGGTTATTGAAGCAGTCTAAATAAGATTGATATGTCAGTGCATCTGGGTAGTGTAAAATAAACTGTGTCACGCATTATTTATCTCTAGAAAACTCATCGGTCGGGGAACGGCCCGCGCCAAGGGGCGGGACCACCCGTCCCGACGAGCGTAAAATTACAATAATTTAAACCGGTTTCCAAACTTTATAGCCAGTTGTTGCGAGATGGTAGCCCAATTGGCCAGTGGCATGGTCCATTTCTTACGTATATTGCGGTATGCAAGATAAACAAGTTTCTCAAGGGCTGTATCCGATGGGAACACGCCCTTGTTTTTTGTTACCTTGCGGATCTGACGGTGATACCCCTCAACGGTATTTGTGGTATAGATAAGCTTACGGATGACCGGAGTATACTGGAAGTATTCGGACAGCTTATCCCAGTTGTCCTGCCAGGATCTGATAACGACAGGATACTGTTCACCCCATTTTTCATCCAGCTTGAGGAGCTCATTTTCTGCGGATTCCTTATTGACTGCCTGATAGACACATTTCAAATCCCTTAAGAACTCCTTCTGATTCTTGGATCCTACATACTTGATGGAGTTACGTATCTGATGTACTACACAAAGCTGTACGGCTGTATTAGGATAAACGCTTTGAATGGCTTCAGGAAACCCCTTCAGACCGTCTATACAGGCAATGAGAATATCCTCAACTCCACGGTTCTGAAGGTCTGTCAACACGCTGAGCCAGAAGTTTGCTCCCTCATTCCTTGATATATACATTCCAAGTAACTCCTTGTGTCCCTCCCTGTCAATGCTCAGTACATTATAGATTGCACGGGTTACCGCGCAGCCACGTTCATCCGTTACTTTGTAATGAATGGCATCCATCCAGACTATAGGATAAACAGAATCAAGCATCCGTGATTTCCATGCTTTTATCTCCGGAAGTACACGGTCTGTGATGGAACTGATTGTGTCGGCCGAAACACGATTCCCAAGATTTTCTTCCATCCAGTCACTGATTTCCCTTGTGCTGTTTCCCATTGCATACAAGCCAATTATACGGTCAGCAACACCTTCTGCCAGAATAGTCTCACGCTTCTTGATAAACTGGGGATCAAAACTCGAATTACGGTCACGGGGAGTGGAAACGGTTACTTCGCCCAAGGGAGTCTGAACCTGCTTTTGCATCTTTCCGTTACGACGGTTACCCATCTGGCGTTCTTCTTCTGTCAAATGTGCATCCATCTCTCCTTCCAGGGCTGCATTCAATATACTTTCCAATAGTGGGGCAAAGGCGCCGTCCTTACCCAACAAAGGCTTGCCGGCTTTCAGCTGTTCAATGGCCTTGTTCTTGATACTCTCGAAATCAAATTCTTCTTTCATAAAAAAAACTGTGTTAGCAAAGTTAATACTTTATTCCTTGCTGACACAGTTTAATTTACATCCTCTGCATCTGCAATGATTTGTGTTGCCCTCTTTATACAACAAGAACCAGATTTCGTTATATTAAAAAAGGAGAGTATTCTAAATTTAGATACTCTCCCTCTTTTATTCATCTGATTTGCACAATCTAATGTGGCACTTTATCATTTCTGCAAATTGGGATTATTCGTTACTTCACGCTCTGGAATTTCAAAGATCAATCTGGAGTCATCGTATGAGATTGTTTCACCAGTCAATGCGTAGTTGTTGTCACCACGTACCATTGATTTGTGGAAACGTTTCAAGGTAAGTAAACCTCGTCCTTCGGCCCACATTTCTACACGCCAGTTGTAGTATATGTTTTCCAGTAATTGATCAGCATTCATATTGTCCACTTCTGCAGCCGTGGCCTGATCCCGCTGTTCTAATAGAGCCTTCAATGCTGCTTTTGCCTCGGGCAGATGATTTGCCCGTGCATTGGCTTCAGCATTTATCAGGTACATCTCTTCAACTCGCATGTAAACAATATCATTTGTCCATGTACGGTCTCCCATTGCTTTTCTTCCGGCATCATAAAATTTATACCAGCTAATCAATACAGACGGATGAAACCACTGTTTACGAGTATCTGTTTCAGGTATTTCATTATACAGATTATGGTCTATCATTTTATAATCACCTGCAGAACAGTAGCTATAAGTGAAATAATCTACCTGTCCCCAGAATGTGGGCAAACCTCCGGTGTTATCTTTGGTAATATCAAATGCCCACATCCATGAACCGATATTGATACTCCGGAATCCAGATTCGATAATTTCAGTTTCACTCATCAAAGGATATCCTGAGTTATTGATAATATCAGAAGTTAATGCAGCAGCATTCTCATATTCACCTTTGGTCAAATAAACATAGGCAAGTATTCCTTTAGCTGTCCATTGGTCGATTTGGTCCTTAGTGCCGTTGGGACGACCAATACCTGCTGATTCCAACTCTTCCAAAATATTTATTGATTCCTTCAAGTCGATAATAACCCGTTCATACACTTCCTCCACTGTGGAGAGTCCTAATGTCTCTGCTGTGGTTTGAGAACGGTAAAGAGGTATGGCCTTAGCATTTTTATCAATATCGTAAGGTTTTGCATATAAATTCACCAAATTGAAATACGAATGAGCCCTCAAAGCTTTTGCTTGTGCATAATAATTTTGGTTATCCTCATTAGCCGGTACACTTTCATCTCCTCCTACAGTGTCAAATATTTCATTGCAGGCCTTGATGATGCGGTAATAATACCTCCACAGCATGTAGGTTCTATTTTTTGTGGTAGTATTACACTGCAATCTAGCTGCATCGCTAAACCAGCCGTAGGTTTCTCCGCTCATTGCCAGATCCCCACTCATTAAATCTGTGGCAATATCAATGGATTTTTGTCCGAAATCGTCGTGATTCGTCGTACCGCCTGTCTGCCAGGCAAATGTTGTGGAATACGTACCTAATGCCTGACCTAACATGATATTAGGATTCCACACTGCATTTTCTTTTATCTGGTCAGATGAAATATATCCATTTGGATCTTCCTCCAGAAAAGATTCTTTACAGCCAGAAAGCACCAAGGCTACTAATGCAGAACAAGCTGCTATTTTATATATTACATTTCTCATATTCAAATGATTTTATTGTTAGAACTGAATCTTAATACCTCCCATAATAGTACTCAATGGAGCATACTGACTTCTGTCAGAGCCTCCGGAATCCTCATTAGGATCTGTACTGACGGTATTTCCTGCCATTGAGACAAATCCCTTACGAGCCGAAATGAACATCAGGTTGTCACCGGAAACATAAACCGACAAGGAACCAATGTTCATTCTATTCATCCATTTTTTAGGGAATGTGTAGGATAATCTTACATTGGATAAATTCAAATAAGAACGACTGGTAATGAACCGAGTAGAAGATGCATTTGTATATTCATCATATCCGGAAGTTAAACGTGGCACGTCTGTTATATCACCCGGCTTTTGCCAACGATTTTCAATGTCATTATGCCAGTTTCCACTACCAGGTGTATTGTTAGACATTAATGTAGCATATACACCGTCGTAAGCATATCCTCCTAAGCTATAGGAGAAAGTCGTATTTAATTCGAAACCTTTAACAGCTAAATCAAAACCGAATCCCCCTTGTAAAGTCGGAATACCTGATTTCCTGACATATTTCTTAGTTGCGTTGTTATAATCGGAGGTCTTTTCTACTTCCAAACGCTCTATCTTATTGTTTTGCTGGTAAGTTACCATATCTGTAATCAAGTCCTTGCTTCCATCGGCTTTTACATTATAGTATGAGTTGTATAATGCCATACCGGTTTCTGGATCTACACCGGCATATTCTCTTATATAGAAATCATACAGAGAATGTCCTTTCGACCATCCGTAAGCACCTTGTATCTCCAATGGCTTTTCTTTTCCTGTGGTATCATCCATAGGCATCTGGGTCATTTTATTCTTATAATGTCCACCATTAACACGTAAATCAAGACTTATATCATTCGTTTTCACAAGATGTGCCACCAAAGAAAATTCGAGACCCTTATTGACCATTTTACCGTCATTGACGGGGTATTGTGCATATCCCAGCGATGGAGATACTTGCTTTAGGAACAACATATCTTTGGTAGTCTTATTGTAGTATTCCACTTCACCTTCCAAAATATCGGCTATATTAAACTCGATACCAGTATTCCATGTTTCGCTGCGTTCCCATGTCAAATCAGGATTACCTTTATATTTAAAGCTAAAACTGATTTCATCATTCAGGTTACCGATCGTATACAAATCATTGTAAGGATAATAACCTGCAATGGTAGGATTGGTGATAAAGTCTTGGTTACCCAACACACCCCAACTTAACTTGTATTTCAAATTCTTCAACCAGCTCACGTCTTTCATGAAATTTTCGTTAGTGATGGCCCAGGCGGCGCCGATAGAACCGAATGTTCCCCATTTCTGCCCTTTGGCAAAACGTGATGAACCATCACGTCTTAATGTTCCATGAAAGAAATATTTATCGTTATAATCATATCTAATTTGTCCGAAGTAGCTTTCCATGTCAAACCCGTAGGTTTGAGAATCCATATAGTCCATAATTACAGCATTAGACCATTCTGTATTGTTAGGACGAACAATCTTTGATTTCTGGCCATAGTTGTCAGATGACTTGTAGAATGTAGATTCATGCGCAACGAATGCATCGAGATTGTGCACACCAAAACTTTTCTTCCATGACAATATCTGGTTTGACGTGAAGCTGAAGAATGTACTCATGTTTTTGAAAATACGTCCTAACCCCTCTGCATCACCATAATATGGATTTGTCAATTCATTGTTTTTTGTACCAAGATATTGCAATCCAAAGTTTACCGTTCCTTTGAAGTCTTTCAAGAAAGTTGCTTCAAACATGGCATTTCCGTTGAATGAATGAGACTGGTACTCATTCTTGTCCAATTGAATCGCTCCGGCTGGATTTACGCCTGAAGCGTAAGGACGTCCATAACCTTCAGCCATACCATAATCATACAGATATCCTCCGACCACATTATCCTTTATTTTATTGCCATCTGCATCACGTTGGAATACCGGAAATATGGAAGGCATAAAATTAATGAATTGGAAACCATTGTTCATGTTGTCACCTTGACCGGGCTTATTCAGTTCCATATAGCTATAAGCCATATTAACATTTGATTTCAACCATGAGGTGATGTCTTGAGACAGATTGGAACGGGCATTAAAACGTTCAAAATCCGAACCTATATAGTATCCTTCATCTTTCAAGTAACCGAAAGAGGTATAATGTGATAACTTGTCGCTACCTCCTGATATCTTAACATTGGCTTCTACTTTTTCTCCTGTACGGAAAATATAATCTTCCCATTTCTCCGGAGTAAATTTGCGGACTACACCTGCCTTCATTCTTCCAGTAACAGGATCTATCAGATTTTTACCTTCAGCCTTCCACATATTATATACGGGGGCAATACCGTAATCTGCATCAAAAAGGTCTTCGCTTGCATATTGTTTGGCAGTAGCTTCATCCTTAGGATTGTTCGCGCGGTACATATATTTGTTTTTAATACCTTCCCATGTCAGTTCAAGAAACCTTTCAGGATTTTCCATCGTGTCATAAAGAGGAATTATACGGGTGTTGATACCATATTTTACATTTGCCTCAACCTGCGTTTTTCCTTTTTTACCTCTTTTGGTGGTCAGCAAAATTACTCCATTGGCAGCTCTTGAACCATATAGAGCTGTTGCTGTTGCGTCCTTCAATACGGTAGTTGACTCTATGTCTGAAGGATCAATTCCACTTAAATCTGAACCAAAGGGGATTCCATCCACTACATACAGCGGAGCACGGCTTGAATTTACAGAACCTAAACCGCGAATTCTGATGCTTGCATTTGAGCCGGGTTGTCCACTAGTTGAAATAACTTGTACACCTGCTACTTCACCGGTTAGCGCTTTAGATAATTCGGACGGATTTTTGTTAGCAATACGGTCTCCTTTAATTTCAGTAGCGGAACCTGTGAAGGATCTTTTTGTAGCAGTACCATAGGCAACAACTACAACTTCATCCAAAAGTTCAGTATCACTCTGCATGACAACCCGTACATGCGGCTTAATTGTAACCTCTTGAGTCTGCATGCCGATGTACGAAATTACCAGAGTTTTCGCGGAACTACATTATGTCTATATTGTTGATAATAAGCAATATAAAATAAATAAAAAGAGCTCCTGAAATAAAGTATTCCTCTAGAGAAGATACTCTATACATATCCACTGTAAATGACAATCTACTTATATGATACTATTTGTAATGGTAATATCCTGATTTGAAGGTGTTTAATTCTGTACTGATGTGC
>NZ_JBCNZM010000035.1:0-24131 GCF_040227615.1 Bacteroides sp. RTP31139st1_H2_RTP31139_211217
CAGCACAATAGGCGCCTCTGCCCCGACCGAACCACCGAAACCGATGGTAATGGAACTGGCTATGATGGACGACCAAGTGTTATGCCGTTTGATGCGTCCCTGCCGCCGCGAGATGGCGTATAGGATTTTGGTAACACCATGACTGATGTCGTCCTTCACCACGTAGCGGACAAACAATCCGGTCAGGAAGATACCCACTACCGGATAGACCAGATAAAGGTAGTTGGCTTCCGTCGCATTGAAATTATCCGTCAGGAAGTTCTGTATCCAGTGTATGATGACTTTCAGTATCAGTGCGGCGAATGCCGTAAAGATACCTACAAGAAAACTGAGAATCAGTATGAACCGCTTTTCCTTGATATTCTTTTCGCGCCATATGATGAAGCGCTGCAACAAACTCCTCTTGTCCTCTGCCATTTTTCCTTTTATTCGCGAATAATCTTAATGACTCCGCCCTTGCCCAACTTGATGATACTGGACGGTTTCGGGCGTCCCGTTTCCTCCTGGCGGTATCCTACTATATAATCCACCGCAGACTTGATGTCTTCACTTATTTCACTGAAGTTACCGGGAGACGGTTGCCCGCTGACATTGGCAGAAGTAGAGACTATCGCCTTGCGGAACTGCTGACAAAGCCGTTTTGAAAATGCCTCACTGGTGACACGGATACCTACACTACCATCTTCGGCAAGCAAGTTAGGAGCCAGATTACGCGCTCCGGAATAAATTATGGTAAGGGGCTTGTCAGCCAGTTCTATCAAATCCCAGGCAACCTCCGGAACATCCTGCACATAGAAATCCACCTTTACCGGAGAATCTACCAATACCAGCATCGCCTTACTGTCAGAGCGTTGCTTGATTTCATATACACGGCGCACCGCTTCTTCATTGGTAGCGTCACAACCTATACCCCAAATCGTATCTGTCGGATACAGAATTACCCCGCCCTCGCTCATTACCTGGCAGGCTTTTTTGATGTCTTCTATCATTTCTTGATATATAAGTTCACGGATTAACACGCAAAAATAGTATTTTTGCAGCGATTATAAACAAAGTTTAAGAGAAAACAATGGAAGAAATTCAATTTAACCACACCCTGCCCATACAACTACGCTTCAATGACGTCGACAAATTCGGCCATGTAAACAACACTGTTTACTTCTCTTTTTATGATTTAGGAAAAACGGAATATTTCGCTTCCGTATGCCCGGATGTAGATTGGGAAAAGGATGGTATCGTTGTCGTCCATATTGAAGCAAACTTCCTCGCACAGATTTATGGTTCGGACCATATCGCCGTGCAAACTGCCGTCACTGAGATAGGAACCAAAAGCTTCCACCTCGCCCAACGGGTCATTGATACGGAAACCCAAGAAGTAAAATGCGTATGTACCTCCGTCATGGTAGCCTTCGACCTCGCCAAACACGAGTCCAAGCCACTGGAAGAAAAATGGATTGAAGCAATCTGCAAATATGAGGGAAAAGATTTGAAGAAAAAGAAATAAAATCCTATATTTGTCAATTAAGCTAACATTTGTATAAGTAACAATCAGTTACATTTAGTCAACTGCTATGATTCGATTGATATTATTGACCGATTTTACAGAGTCCTTTTCGTACAATCTGCTAAAGGGGGTATTGGCCTATTCCAAAAGCCATGAGCCATGGGTAGTATGCCGTATGCCACCCTCCTACAAAAACAGTCATGGTATAGAAGGAGTCTTGAAATGGGCAAAGACATGGCATGCAGATGCAATCATCGGCAGATTTGACAATGATGACAACGTGGAGCTATTCCGTGAAAACGGAATTATCGCATTGGCCCAGGATTATAAATCAAGGTTCAGCAATATTCCAAACATCACCGGCGATTACCGCAAGACCGGCAGAATGGCAGCAGAGTTTTTTCTGAGTAAAGGCTTTCAGAACTTCGCATTCTATGGTTATCGCGATACGGTATGGTCACAAGAACGTTGCGAGGGTTTCTATGAATGTATAGCAGCCCAAGGGTTTGGAAACAATTTCTATTCTTATCAGGACCAATCCCTTGATGACTTATGGTTTTATGAAGCACCGCCCCTGCTCAACTGGTTAAAGTCATTGCCACAACCTACGGCACTCATGGCTTGCGATGACAATCAAGGTAACCGCATTACGGAAATCTGTAAAGTCAACAACATCAGAGTGCCCGACAAGATAGCAATATTAGGAGTCGACAATGATGAGATTATATGCAATCTTTCAGACCCTCCCCTATCCAGTATCAGCCAAAACATTGTAAGAGGCGGATTTGAGGCAGCTGCCCTCATAGAACATCTATTGAATGATGAGGAGGCCACTTATCAGGACGTAGTGCTCCAACCAGTTAATATAATCAACCGGCTTTCAACCGACTTCTATTCTACCACCGATGCCCATATCCAAACCGCTCTGAAATATATCCATCAGAATATAGCGGCTGATATCACCGTATCGGATATAGTGAAACAAGTACCATTATCACGCCGTTTATTGGAGATTCGTTTCAAGCAAGTCACTCAGCAATCCATCCACAAATACATCTTCAACCTTAGGATGGAACGTTTTGCCCAATTGCTGTTGGCCAGTGATGCTCCGATTGCAGATGTGGCGGAACAAGTCGGAATAAACAATCTGAAAAACTTGTCCCGCCAATTCAAAGCTTTGAAGAAAGTCTCTCCCAATGAATATCGGAAAGAGTACCAGACAAAGAGTTACCAGCGCTGATTTAATCCGGTACAAACAACATGGTATCAGGTAACACGGTTTCCAGAACATTCCGTCCCGAATACCCGACTTCCAATTCCTGGCCCATGTAATCTTCGAAATACAGCAGATGCAACTCGTGGTACCCTGCTTCGAGAGCGACTTTCCCTTCGGCACGGCGTCCGCTGTGTCCACCGTCGTTATCAACAATCAATTTACCGTCTATGTATAGTTTAGAACCATCATCGGAAAAAGTATAGAAACGGTATACTCCCCTTTCTGGAATTTTCACCAACGTACGGAAATCATAAGCAAAATGATCAGGGACGGCTACTTCTTCAATCGAGAAGTTCTTCATCACCCCTTCCTTCACTTTATTGCAGGCGGCAATATCGGCAACACGTTTACATTTGCCTTCATAATAGGTATATGCCACGCCCTGCTTCTTGGGAGAAGTTCCCGTAGCCGGCAAATAAGCCATACTCTGCTCCTCATCCGAATTCAGACCTGAAGGGTAATAGTAGGCAGCCTCCCTTCCCGAAGGAGTGGAAATCCATGTGTCAAATTTGAATTGGTCTTCGTACAGTTCAATGATACGGGCTCCTCTCGTCAACTCTCCATACGCATCCGCACCGGTCACCCGTCCGTATCCCAATGCAATACCTTTATCTATTCCTATAAAATCGTTATCATGGTCATGTCCTACAAATACTCCCATTACATCCCTCATGTCAAGGAAGGAAGCAAACATACCAGAATTGATATTAGCAGAGGCAACTCCACCTTCTTTGTCATTGCCATAAGTTTTCCCGTCACCTCTGATTTCGTTGTATTCAATCAGCGGAATATGGAAAAAGGCCAAAGCAGGAACGGGATTACCACCGTTCTTCTCTGCAAAGTGTTTACTTTGCTTTCTGTACCATTCTATTTGGTCGAAATGAATCCAGTCGTAAGCACCATAGATTTTATTAGGCTGATAGTCGTTGGAATCCATGCAATAGAGCAATGCCTCTACCTGGTCCTTCTTCTCCGGACTATAAATAGAAATCACACAATTACCACATCCCATAATATCTTCAGGGCCTTTTGCCCCCACATAGTAGGGAGACTTCAAGAGGAAATCATAGATTTCATTGCGCGTCAAGTATTCTGCATCATGGTTTCCCATCATCACCACAAAAGGCATCTTGGCTTCATTGAAAATATCCACTACACTTTTCCATCCATCCATAGCAGGGTCATCGGTCACCACATCCCCACTCAGTATAGCAATGTCCGGATGTTCGGCTGCCAGGACAGCACGGATAGTAGCTGCCGTTTCGGCACACTTTGCAGAACCCGGCATCCAGTGCAAATCTGTAAACTGTGCTACTACAAACCTGCCATCCTTAAAAAAGAATTGCTTCTGCGCAAAAGCCGTTACCGGCATACAGCCCAACAGTACAACTAAAAGAACAACTATTTTCTTCATAATTTCTTGAGATTAATATATTTCTATTTCATCTATTGCCAACTCACTCTGCAACCCTTCATGAAAATATCCTTTCGGGCACAAGCCACCACTCAATAATTCCAAGCGGACAAATGTAGCTTCCGTTTCGGCAAATGAAAGAGATGCCGGAAAACGGGTGCCTTCCGTCAAGCTAAAATCATAAGTCAGCCGTTTAGTGCCCACCGGAATAAAAGTCTGACCATCCATTGAAACAGAAACACTCATCGCCCTTGCCGGCCATATCTCATTTACCGGCCGCCATAAAGAAGAAAAGGCCACTTCCTTGACTTTTTGAGGTTTCTTCAGTTCCACTACAATCTGTACAGTATCCTGGTAGAAGCTAATCCAGCGACGCATGTCGCGGGCATAGCCACGTCGTCCATCAGTCAGCCCGAAGCCTTTATTCAAGTGTTCCCATCCTGCTTCAGGATTACAAGTATAGTCACATCCGGTTGCCTTGTTTACAGCAAAACTCTTGCGGGTCACTTTCCCTAGCGGCTTACCGCTTCTGTAAACTGCCGAATAAATAGTTGCATCCTCGTCCAACGGTATCGGAGTCTCATAAAGGGAAGATGAAGTGTTGACCGTTGAATCATTTACCGCATAGTAAATATCGGCATCCGGACAGAAGGTGTTCAAAGTCACCTCATAAGTCTGCTGCGACTTGTTCCACGCACCAGCCTGATTGACTTCATAGAAGTTGCGGCAAGCATTCACTCCGCAATAATCCAATCGTTCAAACTCCTTATCCAGCCTACGGGCAAACGACCCGAAGTCCTTATGTTCCGGCTGTGTCCATTGCACCTCTGACATAGCCAGCAAACGAGGGAAAGCCATATATTCAAAATACTCGGGAGTCTGTATGTACTCTCCCCAGATATTGGCTTGTACACCTATTATATAAGCTTGTTCTTCCGGAGTCAGTTCAGCAGGAAGCGGGTTATAATTGTACACCGTATCCAACGGAAGAAAACCGCCGATAGCCAACGGGGCAAATTCCGGACTTTCCTGGTAGTAATCCAAATAACACTTTTTGCCGGGTGTCATAATGACTTTATGCCGTTGGTGAGCCGCTTCGATACCTCCTTTTTCGCCACGCCATGACATGACGGTAGCATTAGGAGCAAGCCCTCCTTCCAGAATCTCATCCCACCCGATGATGTCACGCCCTTTACTGTTCACAAATTGCTCAATCCGATGGATAAACCAACTTTGCAGAGCTTCTTCGTTGGGCAGACCTTCCCGCTTCATCAAATGCTGGCAATGGACACACTTCTTCCATGCTTTCTTGGGACACTCATCTCCACCAATGTGGATATAATGGCTGGGGAAGAGTTCCATAACTTCGGTCAGCACATTTTGTAAAAATTCAAATGTATGCTCTTTGGGACAATAGACCTCATCAAAAACATCAAAATAATCACGCACCACATAAGTCTTTCCCAATCCGCAAGAAAGTTCCGGATAGGAAGCCAATGCTGCGGATGCATGTCCCGGCATTTCTATTTCGGGAATGACCGTAATGAAACGGTCGGATGCGTACTTCACAATTTCCTTTATTTCTTCCTGCGTATAATAGCCTCTCTTTTCTTTTCCATCGTAACGCCGTGGAAAATAATAATCAGAGTGTCCTATCTGAGTCTGTTTACGATAAGAACCTATTTCAGTCAGTTTCGGGTATTTCTTTATTTCTATTCTCCATCCTTGGTCATCTGTCAGATGAAAATGGAATTTATTCAATTTATAGAATGCCATCAAATCAAGAAACTTCAGCACTTCCTCTTTGGGCAGAAAATTACGTCCTACATCCATCATAGCCCCACGATGAGGGAAACGGGGAGCATCCGTAATGCTGACAGCAGGAATCCTAATCTTTCCTTCGTATTTCCGGTCACCATCATAAATGGCTGCCGGCATGAGCTGCAGCAAAGACTGGACACCATAAAAAAATCCGGCGGCAGTTTCATTGGAAGATATATTTATCCTATCGGAAGAAACCTCCAATGTATAGGCCTCATCGGGCAAGGAATTATCTATAGATAAGCAAATATCGGCCTTTCCCGTTTCCGAAATACCCTTCAGCGTTACAGAAGTGTTTTTCAACGCATCCTCCAAATAATGAAAAACTTTCATCGCGGCTTCCCCGGAAGGGACAGCCACTGTTTTTTCCCCTTGCAGGACATACACTCCCTGCATTGGAGCAAGTTCATTCGGCATGGGTATAATACCATAGTTTGCCGCTACATCATCAGCCACTCTCCCACAAGAGAGAAAAATGAATGACATAGCCAGTAACCAATATCTTATCTTCATAGTATTTGGGATAATAAGTTGGGATATTCCTTGATTGTATTCAGTATCAGTTCACCGAACAAAGTATTTGTCCAGGCAAACCAGGAACGAGTAAAGTCCGCGGCATCCTCCGAATGGAAAGACTCATGCATAAAGCCCGTCCCTCCATCCGTATCACGAAGTTGCTTCAGACAAGCACGTATTTCTTCGGAATCATCCGTTGTAAAAGCCTTCATAATGATGCTCATCGGCCAGATATAATTCAATCCCACATGAGGGCCTCCTACCCCTTCACCGGCTTTTCCTTTAAAGAAATAAGGATTATTGCCGCTCCATATCATTTTACGGGTATTCTGATAAATCGCATCTTTAAAAGAACAATAACCCAGATAAGGCGCAGCCAGCAAACTGGGTACATTGGCATCGTCCATACAAAGCGCGTTACCAAAACCGTCGACCTCAAAGGCATAAATACGTCCACAAACCGGATGATTGAAAGTACCATACCTACGGATAGCTGCATCCACTTCATCTGCCAATGTTATACATTCTCCGGAGAAGTCCTTGTTTCCATAAACTTTATCCTCTATCTCAGCCAATTGGCGCAATGACACAACCGCAAACATATTAGCAGGAATCAGAAAACCGTATTGTGTAGCATCATCTGACGGACGGAAAGAAGAAACGATTAAGCCGACCGGCTTTACCGGTGCTCCCCATCCGTTGTTAATCTGCGAATCTGTAGAGCGGTCGCAATCGCGCGTAAAGCTATAAGGTCCTAAGCCTTGTTTCCTCTGTTGCTCTTTAAAGGTCTTGACCACCAGCAGCATAGCTTTATGCCAATTTTCATCGAACACAGACGTGTCTTCCGTGTATTGCCAATAATGATAAGCCAGACGAATGGGATAGCACAAAGAATCTATCTCCCATTTGCGTTCATGCAGTTCCTTAACCATATGTTGTGTATGGTCGGTTTCCCAATAGCTGCCCAACGGCCCGTCGTTGAAGGCATTGGCATACGGGTCTATCAAGATACATTCAGTCTGTCTGTTGACAAGTCCTGCCACCATCAACTGCAAGTCCTTATCTTTCTTCATCAACGGCAGATAGGGCCATACTTGCGCTGAAGAGTCGCGCAGCCACATGGCATCTATATCACCTGTAATGACGAAAGTATCTGGTCTGCCATTCTTCACTCTATATCTGACAGTAGTGTCAAGCGTATTGGGAAAACAGTTCTCGAACATCCAACGCAACTTCTCGTCCTTTATTTTAGGCTTTGCTTCTTCAATAGCAGCATCTACTGCCTTCGAAATGAAGTTCCTTTTGCTTGCAGAAGGACGCAACGAAACATATCTCTGGCTGAAAGTCCCGGATGAAGATAATACGGAAGCGGGCTGAAAGGTCATTGCAGCCAAGGCAAGCCCGCCAGTCTTCAGAAATTGGCGTCTTGACATATTGTTTTTCATGATTGATTTCTTCTTTAATAGGTATGCTTACCGGATGTCACATTTATCTTTTTCTCTTTTCCACCATAGAGTACACACAGTTCAAAATCGATATTGGAATCTACTGTAATACGAGGTTCATCACTTGCAGAACGGCGTGCTTCAGCTTTTAAGGAGATAAGCCCTTCGGGACCAAAAGGATAGCGTTCTATGCCGTTAATCTCCGTCAAATTCATATCCCAGATAATCTGCTTTTTGGCATAATCTCCCCGAATACCGATAATAAATTCTATCAATTCAGCAATAGGAGGAAGTCCTGCCCAACCCACAAAATTATCCCTTGCCATAAATCCCGGCTCAGCACTTTCCGGAGCATAATATTCCCAAAAAGTTCCAGTCTTCTTATAGACCTCAAACACCTGGGCATAATGATTCAAACAAATCTCCCGTGCCAGTTTACCATAACCTTTCTGCACAAGGCCCTGCATCACCATGTAATTAGTTCCCGGCCATACGCCACCCTGCCAATAACGGCCATTCTCCTTGTACTTGGGATTATCGGCAGACAAAGAAGGAATACGGTGTTTCCGGTTGAATGTGGCAGGATTATCCAATTCCTTCACCATGCGGTCCAACTGTACAGAATCCAATACATCAGTAAACAGAGCCCAATAGGCACCTATTCCCTTGGTTGTACAGAGCGTACCGTCAGCATACTGGTCATAAAGGAAACCGGTCTTTTCATCCCAAAGATTGTCATGGATATATTTTCCCAGCATTTTGGCTTCGTCTTCAAACTCTTCTATCTCTTGCCAACGTTCCAGATAAAAGCCCATCTCAAGTAGTAAATTGGCAGTAAATAATTGCTGTAGGTTTGTATCTAACCAAATCATATGCCCGTGACTGTAGATAGGGCTGTATTCCGACGGAACACGGGGCATATTATCCATGCCGGTCCCCCATCCGCTTGACCAGTAGGTTCCATTTCTCCAAGTATGGTTCAATTTCAACCACTTATAATAAGCACAAAGTACCGGAAATATCTTGTGCAGGCGTTCCGTATCACCAAACTGATGGAAATAGACCATCTCACACCAAGGCATCAAATTCGGTCCGGTACTCACCGGATCATAGCGTTCAAAGCAATCGGCACCATCCGCCTTTATTTCACGGCAAATGAAACCGTCGGGATGCTGCTTGGCGTAAAAGTTGTTCAGCGTATTCTGGAAAGGAAAGAAACGAGTACCATAACGGGCAAACATCAGAATGAAAGAGGAATCCCACATAAAGATATTACCATTATAAGCTGTATCCAAATAGCTTGAGACAAAACCCGAGCCTGCTTGAGGAGCACGAATATTGCCGATAGCTATTTCCCATGCCTTCCAATACATTTCAAGTTCCTTGTCATGTCCACCCCAAATGGGGTTGGGAAGAATTTGCCGGGCTTCTTCGAAGCTCTTCGGCACAATCGTCTCAGGCTTTGCCACACGATACTCATTTTCGGTGACCAATGGTTCCTTTACATATGTATTCTTGTAAGGCAGATGATACTTCTCATCATTGCCACAGCTTTGAGCTTTCAGTAAAGGGAGGGCGGAGAAAGAAAGCAAGCCTACCAATAAAATGTGTTTCAACATGGGAAATAGGTATTTATAGATTTACAAATTAAGCAATTTCTTTATCTTATCAAAGATAGCAGTATTCTCAAAGATTCCGGTAAACTCCTCTGCACCGGGACCGAAAGCATATACCGGCACCATTACACCGCTATGACCTCCTGTTGAAAATTTACATACGATTTTGCCTTCTGCCAGGTCACCGTCCACCAGCGTAAGTCCACCGGTTTCATGGTCTGCGGTAACTACAACTAATGTCTCTCCATCCTTGGCAGCCCACTCATAAATAGCACCAACGGTACGGTCAAAGTCATGTGTTTCCTGCATCAGCAAATCAATGTCATTGAAGTGTCCGTAGTCATCCAGCTGCGAACCTTCTATCATCATAAAGAAACCGTTTTTATTTTGGTCCAGCAATTCGATACCTTTCAATGAAGCACGTGCCAAAAGGTCGCCACGTTCAGCAGGAAGAGGAGTATCGACGGGATAAGGTACGGCAAATACCTTACCACTCTTTATGCCAGCCAATTCATCCCAACTGCGAGGAGTCTGAAATCCTTTATCGCGTAGTTCCTTAAACAAGTCACGTCCATCTTCACGGTTTTCGAAAAGCTTGGCACCTCCACCGAATACATAATCGGCACTGCAATTAACGTAATCTGCTACGATTTCAGCTTCCGCATCCCTATCCTTGTTATGGCAACAAAAATCAGCAGGAGTGGCATCCCACAGACGGCAAGTCACCGCTATACCGGTCGATTTACCTTTAGCAGCAGCCAGGTCTACCAATGATTTCAAAGGACGTCCTTCGGTATCTACACCCACAGAATGATAGTTTGTCTTCTGCCCCGTAGCTATGGCTGTTCCACCCGCTCCCGAGTCTGTAATCAGCTTGTTGGCACAATAGGTTTTAGACAAACCCACTACCTGGCAGTTATCCAAAAACAACTTGCCTCGATTGGCTGTCCAGGCAGAATATACGTGCATAAGACTCATGCCATCACCAATCATCAAGATGACATTCTTTATCTTCTTGCCCTGGGGAGGGGTAATCTTTGTCACCTCATAAGGTTGGTCCAAAACATAGGTCTGTTCTTTATCACGGCGGCTTTGTGCCGATAACTCTACCGGCAGTAGCAAGACTGCCAAGAGCATAACGATACATATTCTTAATATCTTAGTCATAATTATTGTTTTATTATTCAACTGTTACTAAAATAGGGGCATGGTCGGAGAGGAAAGCATTATTCTCTGTTTCAGCCAATACACCATACCTCAAAACTTTCAGTCCATTACGTACAAAAACGTAATCAATCAGCGGACGTTTATCGTAAGGAATCTTTCCGAAATCATGGAAACTCCATGCCGGACCATAAACAATTGCCGATGCCTGGCGTGCATCTGTCAAGTGTTCCGGATTGGAAGGGTCAGTCACGTGTTTGATGACATCCGATTCCGGACTAGCATTAAAGTCGCCCGTTACTACTACGGGTAAGTTACCACTCAACTCATTTACTTTATCCAGCATAAGGCTTATACCTTCACGACGTGCAGCAACACCTACATGATCCAAGTGGGTATTCAATGCGAAGAACTCCTTGCCACTTACTTTATCTTGCAGTTTTGCCCATGAAGCGATACGCTCACAAGCTCCATCCCAGCCCTTGGAACCGGCAACTTCAGGAGTCTCGCTCAACCAGAAATAGCCAGAATCCAGCAAGTTGAAACGATCTTTCTTATACCAGAGTGCACTATATTCACCCTTTTCCTTTCCATCTTCACGACCTACACCGATGACTCCGTATTCCGGCAATCGTTGTTTAAGGTCTTCCAACTGATTATGAAGTACTTCTTGCGTACCCAATATATCCACATCATAAAAACGGATGGCATTTGCCGCGCGGTCTTTACGGTATTGCCAGTTGTCCAAGCTATCTTCCAGATTGTCATAGCGAATATTGAAACTCATGACATTAACGGGCTCTGGTGCAGGTGCCTGCTGCTTCACCTGTCCGCATGATGCAGCGAACAAAGGTAAAAATAACAAAAATAACTTTCTCATAGCATATATATTAAACTATTATTTCACAAATAAAGCCGATGCAGGGATGGGTGCCAACTTCTCGGCAGAAGGCAGTTTCCAAGCCCAGCTCAAATACTCACCTTCATAATCTTCAAAGTAATAGAGCTTGTAAGGATGAAAACCTTTCTTCAGCGCGACCATTCCGGTAGCAGGAATTGCAGCATGGGAAGCATCATTATTGACTACCTGCTCATCGTGAATGTACAAGACACTGCCATCGTCCGAACGGGTCTGGAAAGTATAGACCCCATCTTCGGGAACATTTATCAATCCAGAAAAGATATAACCGAAATGATCCTCCTGCTTAGCACCCTTAATAGAAGGTTCGGGCATGACACCAGACTCCAGCAACGGTGACTTTTCTACATCAGCCACTTTCTGGTAAGTGCCTTCAAAGTACTTATAAGATGTACCATTCTGAGTAGGATTTACAGAAAGAGCAGCCTTCAATTCAGCTTTCGTTGCCGATATGGATAATGTTCTGCTTGAGCGGAGACCTTCCTTGAATCCTTTGGCTTTTATTAAAGTGGTCTTGTCCAGTTCAAAAGGCTGCTCGTACAATGCCGACTGCTCTGTGGGCTCGCTGCCATCCAATGTATATCTGATTTCGGCATCCTTGGTTGTTGTGGCCAATGCAACCGTTACCTTATCCATAAACAAGTTCAAATCCTTATCCACATAGGGAATGGAAACGACTTCATCTTTAGTATAGGAATAAGGGGATGCTTCAGAGGAAACACCTCTCTCCATATTCGGCTTATCGGACAAAGTAAAACGAAGTTCTCCACCTTCCATCAACTGTGCATAAGTAATAAAATTTACATCTATCGGTTGTCCGTTCAATTCTACTTTTGTGATATAGACATTCTTCTTCGGATTGTTGGCAAGGATGGTCAAAGTCTTTCTATTTGCCAGGTTGACAACCGCTTTCTCAAATAGAGGAGTAGTCAGTGCAAATTCATTGCTTCCCGGACAAACTGAATAAATACCCAAGCTGGATAATATATACCAACCGGACATCTGTCCACAATCTTCATTACCAATGATTCCTTCAGGCGTAGGAGCGTACATTTCATGGAGCAGATGGCGTGTCATTTCCTGCGTCTTCCAAGGCTGTCCGACGTAATCGTACAGATAGGCGATATGATGGCTCGGCTCATTGCCATGAACATATTGACCTATCAGTCCGGTAATATCCACTAAATCGCCATGTACATCCGACTCTACTGTAAAGATAGAATCGAGTGCGGTAATAAACTCTTTCTTACCACCAAACAGTTGTGCCATACCGCTTACATCGTGAGGTACAAAGAAGCGATACTGCCAGGCTGTGGCTTCCGTATAGGCACGACCTACCTCAATAGGATTGAAGGGAGTTTCCCAGTTCCCATCCATCCGCTTGGGGCGGAAGAATTTTGTATTACCATCAAAAACATTGATATAGTTCTGGGAACGTTGAATATACTTTTGATAAATATCATCCTTACTCATTTCCTGAGCCATACGTGCAATACACCAGTCATCATAGGCAAACTCCAGCAAACAAGAGATGGACTCTTTCTTTATATTAGAAGGAATAAAGCCATTCTGAATATAGTAATCAGCTCCCTTTTTGTTCTTTTCAGAAGAAACTACCATAGCTTCCAACGCCTTTTCCGCGTCAAATCCTCTAATACCCTTCATATAAGCATCTGCTATAACGGACACTGCATGATAACCAATCATAGTTCCCGTCTCTCCGGCAGAAAGCGGCCAGATAGGAAGTTCACCCGAAGATTCGTAAATGTCCAGAAAGGAATTTATCATATTATTGACCAAAGTTGTATCAATCAAAGTCATCAACGGATTCCATGCACGGAAAGTATCCCAAAGCGAAAATGTAGAATATTGCACTTTGCCTTTTGGCAATTGCCCAATTTCCATATTATGACGGCGGTACTCACCATTGACATCACTCACGACATTGGGTACAACCATAGAATGATACATGGCTGTATAGAAATTCTTCAAGTCGTCCGTATTGCCGCCTTTTACCGTAATAGCAGAGAGAGCTTGTTCCCAAGCGGAACGGGCAGCACTACGCACGGCATCAAAATCGAAACCTATCACCTCGGTTTCCAAATTCTCACGTGCATTCTTTTCACTGACAATGGATAATCCAACTTTGGCTATAACCGGCTCTCCATTACTATTATCGAAGGACAAGCAAGCCTGCAAATCGGTACCGTTCAACTTAACTCCTGCAGAAACCATCTTTTTATTCTGTATAAAGTCTATGGTCTGAAAAGGTTTCGAGAACTGGGCTACAAAATAAACGTACTGATTGTCCGTCCATCCCCTGGTTCTGCGCATACCTGTTATTTCGTTGGCGGCAGTCTGTTCAAGTTCAGCCTCATAAATATATTCGTTATCAAGCAAATGAGTCAAATCTATAATAATAGATGCTTCTTTGCCGGAAGGAAACGTATAGCGGTGCATACCGGCGTGTGCCGTTACCGTCAATTCAGCTTTTATTCCTTCTTCTTTCAGAACAACCGAATAATATCCGGCAGAAGCATCTTCGTCTTTATGGGAAAAAGCCGCTGGCTGGTAAATGCTTTCCGTAGTCAAATCCGGTTTCAGCGTAGTAGGACGAAACAGTATATCCCCAAGATCAATGCATCCGGTCCCACTTAAATGTGTGTGTGAAAAACCTTTTAGAGTCGTATCATTATAATGATACCCCGAACAAGCATCCCAGTTTCCGGCACGCGTGTCAGGACTTAACTGTACCGCCCCGAACGGAACGGTTGCCCCCGGATAAGTATGCCCATGAAAGCCGGTATCTATAAAAGGGTCTACATAGTCTACGGGAGATAGTTCACCGGATGTACAAGAGCAGCAAGCCCAAAAGGCAGTAGTTGCACATATAAGAGTTTTTAATTTCATCAGACTGTATATTTGAAGAGCGCTGCAGACTGTCGGGAATGCCGTCTCTCCGTATATTAAAATGATTTTATGAATAGCCTTTGCAAATGAAAGAAAAAGAAGAAATATCTGCAAGGATCAATACCCGAAAATACCAACCCCTGCAGATTAGACCAATGGCAATGAGGTCTTTTTTTATATTTTATCTCTTTCAGAGAAAATATCAATCATAATGAGGATTCTGTTTTAACTTACCATCAGATTTGGTAATCTGAACCGAAGGATAAGGGAATACGATCATGTAATCCTGATAAGCAATCTTATCCGTATAATCCTCATACTCACCTACAACGAATGTGGAAGCAGGGTCCTGGCGGTTGGCATAATGACGTACGCGCGGACGGGCATTCAATTCGGCAGCAGCCAAAGCCTTTATTTCAGTATTGCCTGAGCGATACCAGCGTTTCAAATCATATAAATGGTCTGTAAACTCAAATGCCAATTCACAACGGCGTTCATGATATAGGTCAGCCATAGTAGCAGTGCCCGTCAATAATGCAACATTGGCACGTTTACGAATGCGATTCAAATCAGCCGTAGCCAAGTCCGCTTTATTAGTCATCAAATAAGCTTCCGCACGGAAAAGTAACATTTCTGCAAAACGGATAACCGGGAAATTAATACGTACCGTCGGCCAGTCTCCGTTTGTATTGATATACCCCTTATTGGCTGCATCTTCATACTTAAAGGGATCCATGTATTTATTAATCATAAAACCGGATTCAATATCCGAGCTTGAATAAAAAGCACGGGATTCACCCAAGAATTGAAATTCCTGACCATACTCTAAAACCGTACGAACCAAACGGTCATTACCAGCTCCGTCTTTCAACATCTCTTCGTAAATATCATAAGACGGCTTGTTCTGTCCCCAGCCATTATATTGTCCCCAGCCTTTGTTCTCAAGGACAACTCCCGGAAACTCCGAACCGCCACCTTGAGAGCCACCATTTCCAGGAATAGTCCAAATATACTCTTTATTCCACCATTTAGAGAAATCAGAAGAGAACAACTCTTCATAAGTACCGGCTAAATCACGTCCGTAAGCAGTTTCCAGTTCATTGACCATACTGATTACATTTCCCCATTGTGTAGCATCCCAAGTTGCCCAATAAGCATAAACTTTAGCTTTAAAAGCTACTGCAGCCGCATCGTGCGCGCGTCCTCTATCATTATCTCCATACTCTTCAAAACGGGGCAAATACTCTATTGCCTTGTCCATATCCGAGATAATCAATTTATAATTATCGATGACCGAAGCTTGCTGAGGAGGAATAGAATTGTCATAGCCACCTTCAAAATCTTCATAACGGACAAAAGGTACCCCTTGTGTATCAAGACCGTAACGATAAGCGATCAAGAAATGAGCCCATCCACGAGTGAAGTAAGCTTCACCGAGACTTCTCTTTTCAATATCACTCAAAGTGGTGCTTTTCCCTTTCTTAAGCAACTCTTGTATTACCCAGTTGGAACGTGCCATCACTTTGTACATAGTATCAAAAATAGTACGCAAAGGGGATTCGTCTCCTGTATATTTCAATGTAGCAAGTGTTGGAAAATCACGGGTCTTTCCCCACACAACGTCGCACGCGGCACCTTGTTCCCAAAACAGTTCGCGTCCATATACAGCTTCCTGATGAAATCTTTCATACAATGCATCTACAGCATCAATAGCCTGCAGGTCATTGGTAAAATAAGTCGTTGTAGTAGCATCTCCCTCTGGTTGCACATCAAGGAAGTCACTGCAAGAACTCATAAGCAATGTGGCAGACATCGCAAAAAATAATATATTTTTTTTCATAATCATTCTTCTCTATTAATTATTAGTAAGTCAATTTTACACCAACAGATAATACGCGAGATACCGGATATTTCAAAGCATCCCAGCCACCACATTCAGGATCCATACCAGAATATCCAGTGATAGTAGCAAGATTTTCACCACTGAAGTACACAGACAAACGGCTGTTACGGTCATTCAAATGAGACCACTTGCGGAATACATCGCTTAAATCATAAGAAAGGGTTACATTCTTCAAACGCAGATAAGAAGCATTCTCCAAATACCAATCAGATGCAGTCGTAAAGTTTCCATTCGGGTCATTCTTTGACAAACGAGGAATATCAGAACCGGTATTTGTAGGACTCCAAGCATTCAATATCTCGCTGGAACGGTTAAAGTTTCCTTCTACATCACTCAACAGCATGTACTTTCCTACATATAAAGCTTTTGCTCCACCTACTCCCTGGAACATGGCACTGAAAGAAAGTTTTTTCCACGTCATTCCCAATGTAAAGGCAAAAGTCGTCTTCGGAGTCGCACTACCCATATACTGACGGTCTGCATCCGTAATTTTACCATCGCCATTATGATCCACAAACTTCAAGTCACCAGCCTTGGCATTCGGCTGAATACCTACCCACTCTTTTTCACCATTATCATTGGTCACATATGTTCCATGTTTAGCATTCCACTCGGCAACTTCTGCATCACTTTGGAACAAACCATCTGTCTTAATCAAGTAGAAGGAATTCAGAGGTTCCCCTTCCGTACTCTGCATCATATAAGGGATGCTACGGAACCTTTTATCATTAGGCCACAAACCCGGATTGCCATCCGCATCCTTCACACCTATATCTGATACCCAGTTCTTTAAATACGAGAAGTTACCCGATACGAAATAAGAAAGGTTTTTGTTAATCTTATCGCTCCAATTAGCTTGAATCTCAAAGCCACGGTTACGCACTTCACCTTGATTGATTAACATGGCATCGAGTCCCATAGTAGAAGGCCACCCCATTGATTGTGTCTGAATCAAATTGAAAGTACGTTTATCAAAATAGTCTAATGATACCGACAAACGGTTTTTAAACATCTCAACATCCAAGCCCAAGTCAGTCTGTTCTGAAGTTTCCCAGGTCAAATCAGGATTTAACGCAGAGCCGTTGTAAATCAAAGTATTCCAGATATTATTTGCCTCAGGACCATATTGTGCTTGTTCTGTCCACGAGCTTTTCTTCAACAAAGCAGACTTATAATTAAGCCCTATAGAGCTCAAATTACCTACACGCCCCCAAGAAGCACGCAATTTCAGCAAACTGATAAAATCACTCTTCTTAAAGAATTTTTCATTAGATATTTTCCATCCAAGGGTCACTGCAGGGAAATCACCATAGTTATTTTCCTTAGGCAAACGTCCAGCATAATCACGACGCCAAGATGCAGTAGCAAAATAACGGTCATTATAAGAATAAGCCAAACGGGCAATCAACGACACATTGGCATCAGGTCCAGTCAAATAGTCAGATGCTGTCACTGATCCTGCATACGCCATGTATTGTAAAAATTCCGATTCATCCGCAAAATCCTTACCCGTCACTTCCAGTCCACGCGTTTCAGAATGATCTGCCGTAGTCGAGAACAAGGCACCAACCGTATGTTCACCGAATGTCTTATCATAAGTCAGGGTATTTTCCGTCTTCCAAGCATCTCTACGGTAAGTAGTTTCTTGAAGATTATTCGACAAAGCCGGTTTACCTACTTCATCACGAATAGGATTGAACTTCTTGTAATGATTAGTCTTCATATTATAAGTAAAACGACTCGTAAACTTCAATCCAGGAAGTACATTAGCTATCTCCAAGCTGGTAGTGCTCCATATGTCACTTATCTTGTCATACAAATTCTCTGCTTCCAATAGACGTACCGGATTTACAGCATCCCCGTGGATATCAGAGAAATTCGAACCATATTTTTCAATATAGGCAGGATCTTCCGTAGTCACACCACCATAACTTCCGTCCAACGGATTATAGACAGTGGCACTTGCCGGCATGTAGATAGCCGAAAGGATAGGTCCTGTATAAGCATCGTTATCCGTAGCTTTGGAACGTTGGGTAGTGTTCTGCCATACAAAATCCTCACTGACGCTCACCCACTTGTTCAGCTGCATTTTACCATTATAACGTAATGTAAGATTCTTCTTGAAAGTATTAATCAAAACACCTTCATCATTATCGTAAGCAAAAGATATACGATTTGAAAAATTATCAGAACCTACATTCAACGCTACGTTATGACGTTGGTAGAAGGCAGTGCGGAAAATCTCATCCATCCAATCAGTACGAGTCGTACCTATCCATGGATTTTTGGTAACATCCCAACCGACTGGAAGCGAAAGTCCTGCATTTTGATGAGATATCTTACGCATCTCAATCTGCTGCTCCGCATTCAGTGGTTCTATCAAATTGGTAGCCTGACGAATACCAAAAGTGCCGTCATAAGTCAACGAAGGAGCACCTTGTTTCGCTTTTTTGGTAGTTACCAACACAACACCACCTGCACCAGACTGTGCGCCATAGATAGCAGCAGAAGCAGCATCCTTCAAAACAACGATACTTTCAATATCATTCATGGATGAGATAGGTGCACCGGGAACACCGTCCACAACCCAAAGTACATTGTCTCCATCTTGTGAGCCTTGACCACGAATCACAATGTTAGGAGAAGAAGTTGGGTCGCCACCATCGGCCGTAATGGTAACACCTGCCAGCTGTCCCTGCAGCATGCCTTCGGTAGAAGTTACCGGGCGAGCAGCCAATTCTTCAGTATTACTTACTACACCCACTGAAGCAGACAAGTCCTGCTTACGTGTATTCGCACCATACCCTAATACAACAACCTCATCCAGAAGTTCTGTATCCTCTTTAAGCACAATTACCATTTGTTTTTCTGCCACTGGTACTTCCTGAGTCACATAGCCGACAAAACTGATTACCAATACGCCGTTTTTATCGGCCGAAACATTAAAGTTTCCGTCAACGTCCGTAATCACTCCATTAGTCGTCCCCTTTACTAACACATTGGCACCAATCACAGGTTCGCCAGTCTGATCCTTTACTGTTCCTTTCACAGAAATCTGCTGTGCATAAGCACCTGCCGACAAGAACAGTCCCAACAATAGGGTCAGAATCGTTCGATAGATTCTAAGATTTACTTGTTTCATGCATTCAAAATTTAAAGTTTATAATATAGAAAATTATAATTCCGCCACAAAGGTCAGAAAGCAGAATTACATAGTTATTACAAAAGGAACAATTCTCTAACAGTCCTTATTTATGCGTAAAATAATATAACTGCAAAATATTTATTATTTTCAATCAAACCGTATAGGGATTATTACTCAAGAAGAGCGGCAGCACCCAATAAACTGGAATCCTTTTGATGCGAAGCCACCACACTCACATTATCCGATATAATCTTGTAGGGAAAACTTTGCATTGTTTGTTCCATAGCATTTTTAAAGAAAGGAAAAGCCGATACAATACCGCCTCCTAAAACAATAGCCTGGGGAGCATAGGCAAAAAGAATTGCCTTTATAAGATTACCCAAATGCCTCCCAAACTCTTTCCAAATCTCCAATGCAGCTTGTTCTCCTTGCTGGGCTTTTTCAGCTACTACCGCACCGGTAGTGCCATAACGTTTAAACAAGAAACTACTGCAATAGTGTTCAAAATCAGAGTCCAAATAAGGAAATGAGCCTATCTCACCGGCTCCCATATATTGCCCACCATACAAACGACGGCCAATGACAACGCCAGCTCCAATTCCGGTCCCAATAGTAACGCCTACCATGTTGGTATAAGATTTTCCTTCGCCGTATAGGCTCTCCCCCAAAGTGAAACAGTTGGAATCATTATTAATGGCAACTGCCACCTTGAATTCGTTCTCCAAAATCTCCTTCAAGTGTATTTCTTTCCAAGAAGATATATTTGCTACATTATATACAATTCCTTTCTCCGGATCAACAATTGAAGGGACACCGATACCGATACCATCTACCTGCTCATTCATCATATTCCGAATAAGCTGGGAAAGCTGGTTTAGCACAGTAGAAGCATCTTGCTGAGCTAAACATGGAACCGACACTTTATTCAAGCAGTTCCCTTTTTCCACTTGGGCTATTCGAATATTGGTTCCTCCTAAATCTATTGACAGTTTCATAGTATATAACATTAAGGTGTTCAACATGTGCAAAATTAAGAAAATGCTTTTTTTTCAGTATTCCCAATTGCGCATATAAATCTTCATTTTGCGCAAACATTACTGTCAATCAAATATTCCACCAAATCTTTTCCTCCAGGTTCACTGACAAAATCGATAAAAACAATACCGCAATTCCGGCTATTCTTTTGTTTTAAATAGTCAGCAATAGGCTTGTTTACCTTATCAGCAAAGACTTTAGGGGTTCCCAAGGGCAGCCCCGTCGCACTTACAAAAGTAATTCCCCACCGACGTGAGGAAACCGGCTCAGCAGACATCCCTTCAATATTACGGACACAAACCCCTACCTTCTTCCCGGCCTCCTCACCCGATTCATATTGATATTTATCTTCGAGCAAAGCCACTCCTTCCTTACCATCTTTATTGCGAAGAGTGAGCAGGCAAGTACTGTCATCCTCCCAACCTACACATGCTGCTCCAGGATAATTATCCATAGCATGATCCCTATGCAGGAAAAGAATCTTTCCACGGCAATCTTTCAGCGTCAGTTCAGGGCGAAAGTCCATCACGAAATAACTTTGATACTCAGGGCTGCTTAAAGAAACGGACAGCAGAGAAGCATAATCCCGCAATTCTCCCCCTTCCTTTTTCAAGGAAACAATCAAAGTCTCAGAAGGATATGTTTGCAGAAAGTGTATAAAAGCAGGTAAAACATCATCTTCCCAATATATATCCTGAAAGGCATGACTGTGAAACACCCCCAGTTTATTACCCTTCTTTTCCAAACGGATATCGAAAGCACGGATGCCTTGCCGTAATTGAGCAGGAATATCTGTTGCTTGTGTTTTCAACATATGCCCTCCTTTGATACTACCGCTATCGTGTGAACCAGGAATAGAAATCTTACATATAGGAAGCGTATCATGGAGAATCCTCATCCACTCAGGCCGCAGTGCAACCTCATCCCGCGCCTCCGCACAAGTATCCTGCAATCTGGAAGCTGTAGCACAAACCGGAGCATTCAATAGAAATATGGTCAAAGCTAATACAACAACTGTTCTTAATCCGTTTCTCTTCATAGTATATTGCTTTTAAGTTTACTGCATGCAAATGTAGAGAGTTCATTCTTTTCCCTCATCCTAAATTGCGTATTTAGTTCTTCATTTTGCGCAAACATCGAAAGCAACATATAGTAACATCTGAGCCAAACGTAATGTACCTTTTCATTACATAAATGTACCTAACGAAAAATGCCATACATTCTCCGTACTGCGTATCTCATCCCAGACGAAGCCCTCCCAAGAAAAGGATTTCAACTCCTCAGGACACTCCAGACGGTTCTTGACAATAAAACGCGTCATCTCTCCGCGACACATCTTGGCATAGATAACGACAGTCTTCGGCTGTCCGGCCTTCCAAACTTGAAACTCGGGCGTAATAACACGCACCTCTTGCTCCACCCGCTTCCAGTCGAACAAATCTTTCATTTCAGCACTTGCCAAATTAATGAGAACACCGCCACAGTTTTTAATTTCCTCTATGAAGTAATCCGTCAACAAAGGCTTCCAATAATCAAACATGGATATTCCACCTTTTTCGGGCAAACGGACATCTCCTTCCAAACGATAGGGTTTGATACCGTCCAGCGGGCGAAGCAACCCATAAAGAAAAGAAGTGATACGTAGATGTTCTTGCGCATAACGAAAATCCTCCGCTGAAAAATCTTTCGGAAGAATGCGTTTAAAAACAGCTCCCGTGTAGGCGCAAACGGCTGGCATCGAACGATTCTCCTCCGAACAGAAATCATGAAAACGCAAACGGTTCTCGGCAGCAATTTTGGTATTCACCCGAAGAAGCCTTTCCAATTCGGATACTGAATACTGCGACATTTCCAACGCATTCCGCACAGCCTCCGTTTCGAATTTCGGGACTGTGACTTCGGGCACGACAACAGAGCAGCGCGCTGCCATGGTCTTTGCACAAGAGATAAAAACAAGCATAGCGATATTTTTTAATGGATACAAAAATAAAGTTTTTTAGTGGAGAATACATATACTTATAAAGTTTTTCCGCAGAATTCACCTCCGTTTCAAGAGTTTTTCATACCTTTACACCTTGTTGGAGAAAAGTGCACGTATTGCCCCCCTCTACTCCCCCAACATCTTGAGATAGAAAAAGAAAAAATAATATATAAAATGACTCACAAATGGAATTATCAACCCATTACACCCGAACAGGCAGAAGCAAGCCAACAACTGGCCCAAGAATTGGGAATTAGCCCAATATTGGGAAAATTGCTGGTGGAGCGGGGAATAACAACGGCAGCGGATGCCCGGAAGTTTTTCCGCCCCCAACTACCGGACTTATACGACCCATTCCTGATGAAGGATATGGATATAGCCGTAGAGCGCCTGAACAAGGCAATGGGAAAGAAAGAGCGCATTCTTGTTTATGGAGATTATGACGTAGACGGTACCACGGCTGTGGCATTGGTCTACAAGTTTATTCAACAGTTCTATTCGAACATCGACTACTATATCCCCGACCGTTACAATGAGGGGTATGGAGTTTCAATCCAAGGAGTAGACTATGCCGCAGAGAGTGGTGTAGGTTTGATTATTGTATTGGACTGCGGTATCAAAGCCGTCGAAGAAATCACATACGCCAAGGAGAAAGGCATTGATTTCATCATCTGCGACCATCATGTCCCCGATGATGTACTGCCCCCTGCTGTAGCCATTCTGAATGCCAAACGGGAAGACAACACCTATCCTTATGAACATCTGTCCGGATGCGGTGTAGGCTTTAAGTTCATGCAGGCATTTGCCCTCAACAACGGTATCGAGTTCCATCACCTTATCCCTTTACTGGACCTCTGCGCCGTCAGTATCGCATCGGATATTGTCCCCATTATGGGTGAAAACCGCATTCTCGCCTACCACGGTTTGAAGCAGTTGAACAGTAATCCCAGCGTAGGCCTGAAAGCAATCATTGATGTCTGCGGACTGACGGACAAGGACATCACCGTCAGTGACATTGTATTCAAAATAGGTCCCCGCATCAACGCCTCCGGACGTATCCAGAACGGGAAAGAAGCTGTTGACTTGCTTACTGAAAAAGATTTCTCTCTTGCCCTGGAGAAAGCCGGACAAATCAACCAATACAACGAGACACGCAAGGACTTGGACAAGACCATGACCGAGGAGGCCAACAAGATTGTAGCTGACCTGGACGGACTTGCCGACCGACGTTCCATCGTATTGTACAATGAAGACTGGCATAAAGGCGTCATCGGCATCGTAGCCTCCCGGCTGACGGAAATCTATTACCGGCCGGCAGTAGTACTGACACGTACGGATGACATGGCAACCGGATCTGCCCGTTCCGTCTCCGGATTCGATGTCTACAAAGCCATTGAATACTGCCGCGACCTTCTGGAAAACTTCGGAGGTCATACCTACGCCGCCGGTCTTTCCATGAAGGTGGAAAATGTACCGGCCTTT
>NZ_JBCNZM010000035.1:24141-26741 GCF_040227615.1 Bacteroides sp. RTP31139st1_H2_RTP31139_211217
TTTATCGAACGCTTCGAAGAGTTCGTATCACAAAATATCCTGCCGGAACAGACATGCGCCGTCATCGACATCAATGCCGAGATTGATTTCAGAGACATCACTCCGAAATTCTTCAGCGACTTGAAGAAATTCAATCCATTCGGACCGGACAATGCCAAACCCATTTTCTGTACGCACAATGTCTATGATTATGGTACCAGCAAAGTCGTAGGCCGCGACCAGGAACATATCAAGCTAGAACTGGTGGATAATAAATCGAACAATGTAATGAACGGCATCGCTTTCGGGCAAAGTTCCCACGTACGCTTCATCAAGACCAAACGTTCCTTCGACATCTGCTATTCCATTGAAGAGAATACCCATAAGAGGGGTGAAGTGCAGTTGCAGATTGAAGACATAAAGCCGAACTGAAAGCCTCTCCCCTAACCCCTCCCCCACAGGGAGGGGAATAAGAATAGTCTCCTTATATTAAGGAAATGATGAAAATTGGTTGATGCTATAAGATTAGTAATCACTACTATTAGCATAGAGAAGGAAAGAATATCAATTCAACGATAAGAAGTAGCAAGAAAGTTCAATAAGACCATGAGCAGCAGTAGTAACTTCAAAACTCCCCTCCCTATGGGGGAGGGATTGGGGGTGAGGCTTCTGAAGCAATACTGGGGATACGATACCTTCCGGGGAATCCAGGAAGATATCATCAACAGCATTACCGAGGGACGGGACACTTTGGGACTAATGCCCACGGGAGGAGGAAAATCCATCACTTTCCAAGTTCCGGCACTTGCTAAAGAAGGACTTTGCCTGGTCATCACTCCGTTGATTGCCCTCATGAAAGACCAGGTACAAAACCTGAAAAAGCGGGGAATCAAGGCGCTTGCCATCTACTCAGGCATGAGCAGGCAGGAAATCATCGTCACACTGGAGAACTGTATATTCGGCAATTTCAAGTTCCTCTATATCTCCCCCGAAAGGCTCGATACTGAAATCTTCCGCACCAAACTGCAGAAGACGAAAATCAGTATGATTACGGTAGACGAAAGCCACTGCATATCGCAATGGGGCTACGATTTCCGTCCCGCCTATCTGAAGATAGCCGAAATACGCGAACTTCTGCCCGGCGTACCCATCCTGGCATTGACAGCCACCGCCACTCCGGAAGTAGTGAAAGATATCCAGGCCCGTCTGCATTTCCGTGAGGAAAATGTGTTCCGCATGAGTTTCGAACGCAAAAACCTTGCCTATATCGTCCGCAAGACGGAAAACAAGACGGGAGAGCTGTTGCACATCCTGCGCCGTATGCCCGGAAGCGCCATCATCTATGTGCGCAACCGTCGCCGTACCAAGGAAATTACCGAACTGCTGCACAACGAAGACATCACCGCCGATTTCTACCATGCCGGACTGGATGACGCCACCAAAGACATCCGCCAACAACGCTGGCAAACAGGAGAAAGCCGTGTCATGGTCGCCACCAATGCATTCGGTATGGGTATCGACAAACCGGATGTACGGATTGTCATCCACATGGATCTGCCCGATTCCATAGAAGCCTACTTCCAGGAAGCAGGACGTGCCGGAAGGGACGGACAAAAAGCCTACGCGGTCGTCCTTTACGCCAAGTCGGATAAGGCAACACTGCACAAACGCATTCCCGACACCTTTCCTGAAAAAGAATATATAAAGGAAGTATATGAGCATCTTCAATACTATTACCAGATGGCAATGGGAGATGGACAAGGCTGTGTACGCGAGTTCAATATAGAAGACTTTTGCCGAAAGTTCAAGTACTTCCCCGTTCCCGTGGACAGTGCCTTGAAGATTCTGACACAAGCGGGATACTTGGAATATACAGACGAACAAGACAATGCATCCCGGCTACTGTTCACTATCCGTCGAGACGAACTTTATAAACTGAGAGAGCTCGGCGAAGATATGGACAAACTCATCCAAACCATTCTCCGCTCCTATACCGGGGTCTTCACAGACCATGCTTTCATCAATGAAGATTCACTGGCCATACGCACTGGACTCACACGCCGGCAAGTGTATGAACAGCTCATCCACCTAGCCAAGCTACATATCGTCAGTTACATCCCCCGCAAAAAGACACCATATATAATATACACGCGAGAGAGGGTTGAAATGCGCCACCTGCAAATCCCTTCCACCGTGTACGAGGAACGCAAAGAGCGATATGAGAAACGCATAAGTGCCATGCTGGATTATGTGAACAGCGATACCGTGTGCCGTAGCCGGATGCTGCTACACTACTTCGGAGAGAAGAACGAGCATAACTGCGGGCAGTGCGACACTTGTATCAATTTGAAGAACAAGAAACCTTCCGGCCACCTTTCGGAAAAGGAACTTTCTGAAAAGATTCTTCAAGCCCTATCTGATAAACAACAAACTCCAGCCACTTTGGCAGAACAGATACCGGACGATAAAAACATGCTCATCGATGTGTTACATGAATTGTTGGACGAAGGCAAGGTAATTGCTGTCAACGGAATGCTTCAAATCAAAAAATAATTCATTACTTTTGCCGTTGGAAAAGAATGTCCTGCCGCTGAGAGGAACATCTCCTATCAACCATGCCC
>NZ_JBCNZM010000035.1:26751-29304 GCF_040227615.1 Bacteroides sp. RTP31139st1_H2_RTP31139_211217
ACCATGCCCCTCCTTTTCCTTTTTAATTTTTAATTCTTTAATTTTTAATCACCTATGGGATTCTTTAAATCTTTTTTCTCCGGCAAGTCAGACAGTCCGGCAAATGAGAAACAAAAAAACGAGCAGAAGAATTTTGAGATATTCAAGTATGACGGTATGCGTGCACAACGCATGGGCCGTACAGACTACGCCATCAAATGCTTCACTGAAGCCCTTGCCATTCAGGAAGACTTTGAGACCATGGGCTACCTTGCCCAAGTCTACACCCAGACCAACGAACTGGACGAGGCACACAAACTGCTGGAACGTATGACCGAAATAGAGCCGGAACATACCTCCACCTACCTCAGTCTAGCCAACGTATGCTACATGCAGGAAGACTATCCCGCCATGGCAGGAGCGGCAAAGAAAGCTATCGAAATAGAAGAGGGCAACGCCATGGCACACTACCTGCTCGGCAAAGCAGACAATGGGCAAGGGGACGGCATCATGTGCATCGCTCATCTTACGAAAGCCATCGTACTGAAAGATGATTTCATCGAAGCACGTCTGCTTCGTGCCGAAGCACTGGTCCAAATGCAGCAATACAAGGAAGCGATGGAAGACATAGACACCATTCTGGCACAAGACCCGGAAGACGAAAGTACCATCTTGCTCCGCGGAAAGATAGAAGAAGCTACGGGAAACAAAGAAAAAGCAGAAAGCAGTTATCAGAAAGTGACAGAGTTGAATCCCTTCAACGAACAAGCCTTCCTCTACTTAGGACAGCTTTACATCACCCAAAACAAGCTGGCAGAAGCCATCGAGCTCTTTACGGAAGCCACAGAACTGAACCCTAATTTCGCAGAGGCCTATCATGAGCGCGGACGTGCCAAGTTGCTGAACGGAGACAAGGAAGGCTCTGCGGAGGACATGAAGAAAGGACTGGAACTCAATCCTAAAGAGATACAGAACTTTAACGGACAATATGGTAACCAACCGGGGGGAAGTACCGGTAATATCCTAGGATTATAACAAATTCAATTATTGCCGCCAATGAAACGAAATTTATTTCTATCAGTACTTTTTGTACTGATGTTCGCACCTGCCCATGCACAGCAAGTGAACATATTGTCCTATAACGTACATAATTGCATCGGTATGGACAAGGAGTACAATTACCGACGCATTGCCAATGTTATCAGTCAAACTTCTCCGGACATAGTCGCCCTGCAGGAACTTGACAGTGTAACGGTGCGCAACAAAGGAATCCATGCTCTCGGAGAACTAGAAAAACTGACCGGAATGCACGGGACTTATGCAGCAGCCATTCCTTTTCAGGGTGGAAGCTACGGCATCGGAATCCTCTCCAGAGAGATACCCATACAATACAAAATCATTCCAATGCCCGGACGGGAAGAAAAACGTACCCTCATTATTGCAGAATTTAAAGATTATGTATTTTGTGCCACACACCAGTCCCTCACTCCAGAAGACCAGCTCCTTGCCGTACCATTGATAGAAAAAGCCTTGCAAAACGTCGATAAGCCCATCTTTATGGCAGGCGACATGAACTCCGCACCAGCAAGCGCTCCCCAGCTGGAATTGGCAAAACATTTTGCCACCCTCAATGACACAACCTCTTATACTTTCCCAGCAGACCGTCCCAACCGATGTATAGACTACATCTACGGCTATTCCAAGAATGGGTATCGGTTTGACGTACAATACCGGAAAGTCATAGAAGACACCATTTCATCCGACCATCGTCCGGTTCAAGTCATTGTACAAGTTAAAGGGAAATAAGTTAAATTGCTACTATCCCTAAAAAAAACATTGTTTTTTGTTTGTATATAAAAGAAAAGCATTACTTTTGTCACGTAATTCAAAAACAGAGAATACAAGTATGAAGTCATTTACTTATGCATATTACTTCTTTTTTTACTTTTACTTTAGCCAGAAAGTAGAGCGGGAGTTTGTATGTATCAAGTGACAGTGATGCTTAAGGACTGAATAGAGAAACAAGTAAATATACAGAATCCCGCTCCATCGTATGGAAGCGGGATTTTTTTTATAGCATAACCAAGAAAATAAAAATAATGAAAAAGGTAGCCATTCAAGGAACATTAGGCTCGTATCACGACATCGCCGCACACAAGTACTTCGAAGGAGAAGAAATAGAGTTAATCTGTTGCGCCAACTTTGAAGACGTGTTCGGTGCCATCAAAAAAGACAGTCAGACCATAGGAATGCTGGCAATAGAAAACACCATTGCAGGCAGTTTGCTGCATAACAATGAGCTATTACGCCAAAGTGGCGCACAGATTGTCGGCGAGTACAAGCTACGTATTTCCCATAGTTTTGTCTGCCTGCCCGATGAAGACTGGGATGATATTACCGAAGTCAACTCCCACCCTATCGCCCTGATGCAATGCCGTGAATTCCTGGGACAACACCCCGGAATCAAAGTGGTGGAAGGCGAAGATACCGCCCGCAGTGCCGAAATCATCCAACAGGAACATCTGAAAGGCCATGCAGCTATCTGCTCCAAAGCTGCTGCAGAGCGTTATGGCA
>NZ_JBCNZM010000035.1:29314-37723 GCF_040227615.1 Bacteroides sp. RTP31139st1_H2_RTP31139_211217
CATGAAGGTCCTGCAGGAAGGTATCGAAACCAACAAACATAACTTCACCCGTTTCCTGGTCGTAGCCGACCCTTGGCAAGTAGATGAACTGAACCGGCATCGCAGCAAGGACGTCAACAAGGCAAGCATGGTATTCACACTTCCCCATACTGAAGGAAGCCTTTCCCAGGTATTGTCTATTTTGTCTTTCTACCGCATCAACCTGACCAAGATACAATCACTGCCCATCATCGGGCGTGAATGGGAATACCAGTTTTACGTAGATGTCGTCTTCGACAATGTACTGAGATATAAACAATCCATTGCGGCCATCACACCGCTGACCAAAGAACTGAAAATATTAGGAGAATATGAAGATGGAAAATCAAACGTGTAGAATAAAGCCTGCCGACCGCCTGGCAAGCGTAAGCGAATACTACTTCTCGAAGAAGCTGAAAGAAGTGGCACAAATGAATGCCGAAGGAATGGATGTCATCAGCCTGGGAATCGGAAGCCCCGACATGCCGCCTTCCGAAAAGACAATCCGGACACTTTGCGAAGCTGCCTGCAATCCGGACGGACATGGTTACATGCCCTACGTAGGTATCCCCGAACTGCGCCGCGGTTTTGCGGACTGGTACAAAAAATGGTACGGTGTAGCATTGAATCCCAACACAGAGATACAACCGCTCATCGGCTCCAAAGAAGGCATCCTGCACGTGACGCTGGCCTTTGTCAACCCCGGTGAACAAGTATTGGTTCCCAATCCCGGCTATCCCACCTATACTTCATTAAGCAAGATTCTGGGTGCCGAGGTCGTGAACTATAACTTGAAAGAAGAAAACGGCTGGATGCCCGACTTCGACGAGCTGGAACGGATGGACATGAGCCGTGTAAAACTGATGTGGACCAACTATCCCAATATGCCCACCGGGGCGAACGCAACACCGGAACTGTACCGGAAACTGGTGGACTTCGCACGCCGCAAGGACATCGTCATCGTAAACGACAACCCCTACAGTTTCATCCTGAACGAACATCCCATCAGCATCCTCAGCATTCCGGGTGCCAAAGAGTGCTGCATAGAATTCAATTCCATGAGCAAAAGCCACAACATGCCGGGATGGCGTATCGGCATGCTTGCCTCGAATGCCGACTTCGTGCAATGGATATTGAAAGTAAAGAGCAACATCGACAGCGGTATGTTCCGTGCCATGCAACTGGCAGCCGCCACTGCCCTGGAAGCAGAGCAAGACTGGTATGACGGCAACAACGCGAATTACCGCAACCGCCGTCAGTTGGCAGGAGAAATCATGCATACCCTGGGTTGCACCTACGACGAAAACCAGGTAGGCATGTTCCTCTGGGGCAAGATACCCGACAGCTGTACAGACGTGGAAGAACTGACTGAACACGTGCTGCATAAAGCCAGAGTGTTCATTACTCCCGGATTTATCTTCGGAAGTAACGGGAAACGGTATATCCGCATCTCCCTCTGCTGTAAGGACAATAAACTGGCAGAAGCATTGAAGCGTATCAAGGACATGAAATAAATGCTTACAAGTAAGAGATGAACACCCTAAAGCCGGAATCCCGTTTACTAAAACTCCACCGGAGATTTACTAAAACGGGAGGAACGATTTAGTAAATCTTCTCCGACGTTTTACTAAATCTCCGGGACCTTGCTCAGAAGGTCTTCTGAAAGGGGGGGAAACGTCACAAGGAAGAAAAAGCATAATTAAAGAATATTATTAAACAAATAAAGAATATGGAACTCGAATTAGAACCTATCACATTACCTGGTGTTGAAGACAAACGCCCTATGGTAATAGCCGGCCCCTGCAGTGCCGAAACCGAAGAACAAGTAATGAGCACCGCCAAACAATTGGCAGACAAAGGCCTCAAGCTATTCCGTGCCGGCATCTGGAAACCGCGCACCAAACCGGGCGGCTTCGAAGGAGTAGGCGTAGACGGCCTTGCATGGCTGAAGGAGGTAAAGAAAGAAACCGGCATGTACGTTTCAACAGAAGTTGCTACCGCCAAACATGTATACGAATGCCTGAAAGCCGGAATTGACCTTCTTTGGGTAGGTGCACGTACCACCGCCAATCCTTTCGCCGTACAGGAAATTGCCGATGCACTGAAAGGCGTAGATATCCCGGTACTGGTGAAGAATCCGGTAAATCCTGACCTGGAGCTGTGGATTGGAGCTTTGGAACGTATCAACAATGCAGGCTTGAAACGCCTGGGTGCCATCCACCGCGGATTCAGCAGCTATGACAAAAAGCTCTACCGTAACTTGCCCCAATGGCATATCCCCATTGAGCTGCGCCGCCGAATTCCCAACCTTCCTATTATCTGTGACCCCAGCCACATAGGTGGAAAGCGCGAACTGGTTGCTCCACTCTGCCAGCAAGCTATGGATTTGGGCTTCAACGGACTGATTATCGAGAGCCACTGCAACCCGGACTGTGCCTGGAGCGATGCAGCCCAGCAAGTCACCCCGGATGTGCTGGATTACATCCTCAACCTGCTGGTCATCCGCAAGGAAACACAAAGCACCGAGAACCTCAGCGAATTGCGCAAGCAGATAGACGAATGCGACAACAATCTTATTCAGGAGCTGGCCAAACGGATGCGTGTGGCACGTGAAATCGGTACATACAAAAAAGAGCATGACATGACCATCCTGCAAACCGGACGCTACAACGAAATCCTCGAGAAACGCGGCTCGCAAGGCGCATTGTGTGGCATGGATGCTGAATTCATCAAAAAGGTATTTGAGGCGATACACGAAGAGAGTGTAAGACAGCAGATGGAAATTATAAATAAGTAATTGGCACATTAAACATCATGAGAATATTAATACTTGGAGCCGGGAAAATGGGCTCTTTCTTCACAGACATCCTGAGTTTCCAGCATGAGACGGCTGTGTTCGACGTCAATCCGCACCAACTGCGTTTTGTCTACAACACCTACCGCTTCACCACACTGGAAGAAATCAAGGACTTCGAGCCGGAGCTGGTCATCAATGCCGTTACGGTGAAATACACGCTGGACGCTTTCCGCCAAGTGCTGCCTGTACTGCCCAAAGACTGCATTATCAGCGACATCGCTTCGGTAAAGACCGGATTGAAGAAATTCTACGATGAAAGCGGCTTCCGCTACGTGTCGACGCATCCTATGTTCGGTCCCACTTTTGCCAGCCTCAACAATCTGAATACGGAGAATGCCATCATCATCAGCGAAGGCGACCACTTGGGGAAAATCTTCTTCAAGGACCTCTACCAGACCATGAAGCTGAACATCTTTGAATATACCTTCGACGAGCATGATGAGACTGTGGCATACTCCTTATCCATTCCGTTTGTATCCACTTTCGTGTTTGCAGCGGTAATGAAACACCAGGAAGCTCCGGGCACCACCTTCAAAAAGCACATGGCCATTGCCAAAGGCCTGCTGAGTGAAGACGACTACCTGCTCCAGGAAATTCTCTTCAATCCGCGCACCCCCTCACAAGTGGAGAACATCCGCCTGGAACTGAAGAACCTGCTGGAAATCATCAGCAATAAGGATGCAGAAGGCATGAAGAAGTATCTGACTAAAATCAGGGAAAAGATTAGATAAACAATCAACAAGTGTGTGCCTCGATGCCAAGGTACACACTTTTATCCCAACTAAACACCCCGGATGAAAAAGACAGTCACCACCTCAGGCTATCCGTCGAAGTAGCCCTTTGAAGAGGTGCATGAATCACCGGAAATCCTAACAGTTGACACTAAAAGACAAAAAAATGTCTCCGGTACCATTTTCAAAAGCGGGTGCAAAAATATCACTTTTTTCAAGATGAAAATATCCTTTTTATCTTTTTATTACAATCTGCCAACTTCCTTTTCTATCTCCTCTCACCCTTGTACTCACTTGCTAGACAACACAAAACAGATATATAAAATAATAATTACATTAAACTTCCAGTGTATAGAATAAAAAGACGCCGTTAATTATTTTTAATTTTAGCAACTATATTTTACGATTAAAATACATTTGTATTATTTTTGTATAAATAACACGTGGCAATTAAATTGCCATTAGACAATATACTACTTGAAAAATCAGGTTATGAAAATTTTTCTAGATAAAAGATGCATAATCAATTTATGTTTCCTTTTTTTATATTTAAGTTCGGCTTTTGCCACAGCAACCATAGTCGGCAAACACCGCAGATTACTTATTATAAACTCGTACAATGAAAGCGCACCCTGGAGCCAAGAACTTATAACTCCCATCCTGCTGCAAACATCTCCTATAGAGGACATCACAGCCGATGTAGTACACATGAACGGGACGTTCATTCGTAATGACTCATTGTATATCCGGATGGAGAATGGCATTTTCGAACGTTTCCAGGATAAGAAACCCGATTATCTTGTACTTCTCGGCAACATGGCTTTTACTTTAAGGGAACGTATTTTGAGTGAGTGGGGAAATATTCCAATAGTATTGATCGGCAACGAAGACACGTATGCTCCACGGGAATATTATTTCACCGGACGTCCTATACACATTTCCAATGCCATCACATCTCCTCTGGTTGACCTGCAGCCGCAATACAACTTTACTTTTATCGAAACGCCGTATATGTACAAAGAGACCATCGACATGATGGTACAGATGCTGCCAAAAATGAAAACGATTGTATTCGCAGCAGATGAACTCTATCATAACCAAGACTTGGACCGGCTTATTCATGCCTATATAACGTCAAAGTATCCAAACCTCCACTATGAACGCTTAATAGGTAATGAAAGAAACCAAAACGAATTACAGGCATATCTGCTAAATGATGAACCGGAGACGGGTATGCTATTTTCCACATGGTTTTACGAGCGTAAGAATCTACTCGGTTTTCCTACACTCATCAGTGGAGACTTTCAGTTAGTTGCATCATCGCCTCAACCCGTATTTGCATTAAGGAATGCCTATGTGGGTAAAGAGGGGTTTGCGGGAGGATATTTCTATGACCGCATGGAAGTGCAAAACGCGCTTTCTTCAGCCCTCAAACAGATATTTGCAGGAGAGGATGCACGGAATATCCCATTTACATATAGCAAGAAATCCTATCCCTTCATCAACTACCAGCAACTGCAGATGGACGGTCTGGACACCACACTCTGTCCTAAAGACTCGGTATTCATCAATAAACCGCTTACATTCTGGCAGAAGTATCAATGGTGGATTATTTGCGGAGTAGTGTTGATACTCTCACTACTTATCATAGCTTTAGTCATTTACCGGTTCCAGCAAAAGAAAATCACCTTGCTAAGTGCCCATGATACCCTTTTACGTAATATGCCGATATCTTATACTCAAATAGAGGTTTTCTTCGACAAAACGGGACAGATAGCAGATATGAGCTATCGATGCGGCAATATTATTTTCAACGACCAGTTTACGCCAACTACCGATGGTTCACAAAAAAATGCCTTCTCCCAAATAGAGCACCTGACACATTTCATGGAAATGGTATTCCAAGAAAAGCAAACGGTAACATTTACTCATTACTTCAAACAAACAAACAGCTTTTACGAATTCATTCTTTGCCCGGCATCCCAAAAACACACTTTGGATGTCTTTGCCGTAGATATTACAGCGCGCAAAGATGCCGAAAACACATTGCGAGAGATTAATAAAAAACTGGAAATGACATTGGGCATAGCACGCATCATACCATGGCGCTGGGATTTAAAGGAGGGTCTGATTTATTGCGAAGCACAAAAGATATTAGACCACATGAACTTTACAAAGGAGAAGAACTCTACAGTCCAAGTAGATATTATCAAGGCGTCAGAATATTTCCGAAAGATACACCCGGAAGACTTCGAACGTATGCACCATGTACATGAAAATCTCATTTCAGGCAAGTTGCAGCATATCAAAGAAGAATATCGTATCATCACCGAAGTAGAAGGGCGAAAAATAACAGATTGGATGGAAACCAACGCAGTAATTGACCAGCGCGACAAGAACGGCTATCCAATATCGCTTGTCGGCTCCCTTTTACTGATAACAGAACGCAAGAGGCAAGAAGAAGCGCTTATCCGAGCACGAGAAAAAGCCCAAGAATCCGACCGGCTGAAATCTGCATTTCTAGCCAATATGAGCCACGAGATACGTACCCCCTTGAATGCCATCGTAGGATTCTCCAGCCTGCTGACTGCAACCGAAAACGAAACCGAACGCAAAGAGTTCATCAGTATCATAGAAACCAACAACCAGTTGCTATTGCAACTGGTAAGTGACATCCTGGATCTTTCAAAAATAGAAGCAAATACACTGGAATTCAATTATCAGAATGTCGACTTAAATCAGTTGGCAAAAGATGTGGAAAACACTGTACGAGGCAGACTGCAAACAGGTGTTGCCCTACAATTCGTTCCTGAAGTACCAGTTTGTTATGTACAGACAGAACATAACCGTCTCTCTCAAGTCCTCATCAACCTGCTGGTCAACGCTGCAAAATTCACAGAGAAAGGTGAGATTATGTTTGGATACAAAATCCGTGGAGAAGAACTCTATTTCTACGTAAAAGATACGGGCATAGGCATATCACTAGAGAATCAGAAGAAAATATTTGAACGGTTTACCAAAGTAAACACCTTTATACAAGGAACGGGATTAGGGCTCTCAATATGCAAAAACATTGTCACAAAAATGAAAGGACGCATCGGAGTAGAATCCGAAGGAGAAGGTAAAGGAAGTACTTTCTGGTTTACAATACCTTATAAACCGAAAGAGGCCCAAAAGGAAAATAATCTAACTTTAATGCCTCTTCTGAACGAGAGAAGCAAGGAAAAGCCTATAATCCTGATAGCAGAGGACAACGAAAGCAACTATATGCTGTTCAAGTCTATCCTACAGAAAGATTATGAGTTGGTTCATGCTTGGGATGGGGAGGAAGCCGTGGAACTCCATCAGAAGTTTCATCCGCATGTGGTCATCATGGACATCAATATGCCTAAAATGGATGGATATGAAGCTACTCGCGAAATACGTAAAGTATCCAAAACGGTACCTATCATTGCAGTAACGGCATACTCCTTTGCTTCGGACAAAGAAAAGATTATGCAGAATGGCTTTAACGGATATATGTCCAAGCCGGTTGACATACAAAGATTGAAAGAAAAACTCGACTATACAATCCACGGGAATTTTATGATGATGTAGAGTTCCGGTCTGCTCTTTCCTATATGATATTTTTTGATTATCCAAGAAATATCATGTACTTTTGCACAAGTTAGAAAAGAGACAATGATAGACCAACCCACCATAGACCGCATACTTGATGCCGCACAGATATACGATGTCGTATCAGACTTTGTCACCCTGCGCAAACGCGGTGTGAACTATGTAGGTCTGTGCCCTTTCCACGATGACAAAACCCCTTCCTTCTATGTATCCCCCGCCAAAGGGCTCTGCAAGTGTTTTGCCTGCGGAAAAGGAGGAAATGCAGTGCATTTCATCATGGAGCACGAACAGATGTCTTATCCCGAGGCGCTGAAATATCTCGCAAAAAAATACGGCATTGAAATCAAAGAACGCGAACTATCCAGCGAGGAGAAGATAGCACAGGGTGAACGGGAAAGCCTCTTCATTGTGAACAACTTTGCCCGTGACTACTTCCAGAATATCCTAAAGAACCACGTAGACGGACGGAGTATCGGCATGGCCTATTTCCGCAGCCGCGGCTTCCGGGATGACATCATCGAGAAGTTCCAGTTGGGCTATTGTACCGAGAGCCACGATGCCCTTGCCCAGGAAGCTTTGAAGAAAGGCTATAAAAAGGATTATCTTGTCAAGACCGGCCTCTGCTACGAGACGGACGACCACCGACTGCGAGACCGCTTCTGGGGGCGCGTCATCTTTCCGGTACACACTCTCTCCGGCAAGGTGGTGGCTTTTGGGGGACGTGTGCTTGCCGGCGCCACCAAAGGCGTCAAGGTGAAGTACGTCAACTCGCCTGAATCGGAGATTTACCATAAAAGCAATGAACTGTACGGCATATATTTTGCCAAACAAGCCATTGTGAAACAAGACCGTTGTTTTCTGGTCGAAGGTTATACAGACGTCATTTCCATGCACCAATCGGGCATAGAGAATGTGGTTGCCTCTTCGGGCACAGCATTGACATCCGGACAAATCCGGATGATTCATCGTTTCACCAACAATATGACAGTGCTCTACGACGGTGACGCTGCCGGTATAAAGGCCTCTATCCGAGGTATTGATATGTTGCTGGAAGAAGGCATGAACGTCAAAGTCTGCCTCCTGCCCGATGGTGACGACCCGGACTCCTTTGCACGCAAACACAATGCGACGGAGTTCCAGGCCTTCATACAAGAGAATGAAACGGACTTTATCCGCTTCAAAACC
>NZ_JBCNZM010000036.1:0-559 GCF_040227615.1 Bacteroides sp. RTP31139st1_H2_RTP31139_211217
CAGTACAACATTCCAAGAACCGTCTACTGATATCGGTTATAAAAAGAAAAAGCGTCTAGCTAAATCAGGAAAAGACAAAGAGCCTGATACGGAGACTATTTCAGTCGTATACAGAACCACATTCAGTCGTATACTTAAATATATTCAGTATACGACTGAATGTACCCCCTCGTAAGACACGTTTACAGAGCACTTTGAAGCGAAGTGATGCAATAAAAAAAAGTGAACATGAAAGAGCATAGTTACATGGCTTTCCTGCAGGAAGCAAAACAATTCATTCCGCAGGAAAGGATTTACACCGACGAACTTCGCCGGCTGGCCTGGGGTACGGATGCCGGTTTTTACCGACTGATTCCCCAGATTGTAATCCGTTCGAAAGACGAAGATGAAGTTTCACAACTGTTGAAACTGGCGAGCCGCCACGGGCTGCCCGTCACCTTCCGAGCGGCAGGGACCAGTTTGTCGGGCCAAGCCATTAGTGACTCCATCCTCATCGTAGCCGGTAAGAATTGGGAAAAATACAGCATATCCGCCGACTACGAACAGATAACCCTCCAAC